>JAGQZA010000078.1 GCA_020435805.1 Flavobacteriaceae bacterium | reverse complement strand
AGGAGAAAATTCTTCTGAATATAAAAGATTAATAATAAAAGGGGCAAACATTAAAAAAACAACTATGATGGGGGTAATGATTAAAATTGCCATGTAAGCCTGTTCAAAAACCATTTTTCGAACCTCTTCAATTTTATCATGAATAGCTGCTAAGCGTGGATAGTAATCGGTTGCCATTGCAGTAAAAATTAAACCAACATAGGTATTCAAGATTACAAAGCCTGCATTATACAGTCCTACCTCATCAATACTACCTATATTGCTTATAAAAACTTGAATTATGTAAGCTGTAGCTAAAGCAATTAAACTACTTATACTTAACATGACCCCAAGATGAATCATCTCTTTACCTTCCCGTAAAGCAATTTTATTTGAAATTGGGTTACCTCCTCTTCCCTCCTTAAAGGAAAAATAAAAAGTAAAAATATAACTTGTTATAGAGGCAATAATCATAGATGGAACTATGGCATCAATTCTATAAAAATAATACAACGGAAGCGTTATAAGCAGCCCTAATAGATTCCCTAAAAGATTTGCCTTTGCCAAATTACTTAATCGTCTTAATCCCTGCAAAATCGCCAATTCACCATTAGTAAGCTGTTTAAATAGTAAGGCAATAGAAACCCAAATAAAAGCAAATGTATAGTCGCTATTACCAAAAGCAATTTCACTTAAAATTGATGACGCAATAATCATAACAAACACCCCTAAAAGAACGGTAAACCATACTAACCTTCTCACAATTTGAATAATCTTCACTTGTTGCGACACATCATCTTTTGACACCCCAAATGAAATATCTTTTACAGCACTTCTATCTAAACCAAAATTGGTAAATCCATTAATGAGTCCCATAGTAGCATTTAATAAGCTAGCTATCCCCATACCCATAGGGCCAAGCCATACCGCAATAAATTTCGACCTAATTATAGAAATAAGAATGGTAAATACTTGTACACCTCCAAAAAGTGCCATGGATTTCACTATGGTTTGGTATGTATTTTCTTTATTCATCTAAAGTTTCATTCGAAGAAATATTGTTTGTATTTATATAACGATAGACGAGAAAAAATACTACAAGCAAGTACACAATATATCGTACAAAATGCCCAATTACAACACCTTCTACCCCATAAATATCAATAAAATATCGCGCAAAAACATAGAATAATCCAATTGAAAGTATTTCGGTGAAAATAAAATGGTACACCAACTTTTTTGAAATAAAATAATACGATAACACCATTCCTATAAGCCGCACAAAATCACCTATTAATTGCCATTTAAATAAAGGAGACATTTCATCGAATCCTGGGAAAATTAAATCTATAATAAATCCTTTAAATAGATATACCAACAACATCCCAAATCCAAATAAGGGCAAAATAGTTTTATACACATGCCCCATTTCTTTAAAGAAAAGTTGTTTAGTGTTAATTACAGCAAACTTGGGGATTACATACATAGTAAAAAGTATGGTAGAGAATGCCATATAATTTTTCGATAAATCTAACATTGCAGACCAAATTCCCGCATCGTTTTCAGAAATTTTACGAAGAACCAGATTTCTTATTTCAATTTCAACGCTACTAAGGACTACGGTAGAAAAAAAAGACATTAATGAGAAAGCCAAAAACAGTTTGGCCATTGGGGCTTTAAAAACAAAATTTTTATATGTAATATATTCCTTTAGTGTTTTTGTAAATACCCACAATAAAACAACCAATTGTATTAAAGGGGTTACGGCAATGGAAATTAAAACTCCATCAAAATTTTTTTCATACAAAAAATAAAGGGTAAGTGCAGAGCTTACCAAGTAGCTTACCATGTCAATTTTGGCAAATTTTTTATATTGGGAAAGTCCATTAATAACCCCATTAAAAACTCTTTGCAGGCTTATAAAAGGTACCATTACGGCCATAAGCTGTATTAAAAAAGTATAGCTGGTGCTATTGAAAAGATATTGACTTATGGTCTCGCACCAAAATAGAAGCCCCATGGCACTTGCTATGGTTCCTACGGTAGTAAAAACAAAGGTTGTAGAAAATAAATGTCGTAATTTTTCTTCCTCTTCCTTATATTCTGAAATATATTTTACTACACCATTAAATATCCCCAATGAAGAAAATGAAGTTAACAACTGAACTAAACTTCGTAATTGCCCTTGAAGGAATATCCCAGATTCTCCAAAATTTTCTGCAATTAATCTTCGTATAAATAACGAAATAACCTGTCTTACAATAATCACTGGCGCATTTAAAGAGGTCATCTTTAAAAGCATATTGTTCCTTATAAATTGAGGTATTTTCAATTTAATAGTGATTTATAACTTCAATTACCTTGGTCACTTCTATATTGGTCATTACAGGGCTTATGGGCAAACTTACCACTTCCCTGTGGATTTTTTCAGTAATGGGAAAATTCAAGTGGGAAAACTCTTGTAAGGCTTTTTGCTGATGTGGGGGAATGGGATAATGAATTAAATTTCCAATGTTATTTTCGGTTATGCAAGAAATAAAACCTGCCCTATCTTCAACCTGAACTACAAACAGATGAAACACATGATTTTTGGAACCGTCCCAAATAGGCAGCTTAATTTTCGGGTTTTTAATCTCGGAAAGATAGCGTTTGGCTATTTGCCTTCTTACCTCATTATCTTCGTCCAGCTTCGATAATTTTACATTTAAAAGGGCTGCTTGTAGTTCGTCAAGACGTGAATTAATACCTAATTCATCATTTACATATTTTGAGGAACTACCGTAATTTCTCAATTTCATGACTACTTGGGCCAAAGCATCATCATTGGTAGTAACACAACCCGCATCTCCTAAAGCTCCTAAATTTTTGGTTGGGTAAAAACTAAATCCGGCAGCATCTCCCAAATTTCCGGCCTTTTTACCATTTTCAAAAATGGCACCATGGGCTTGTGCAGCATCTTCAATAAGTAGCAAATTATGGGAGTTTGCAAATTCATTTAAGGCATTCATAGGGGCAGTTTGCCCATATAAATGAACCGGCATGATGGCTTTCGTTTTAGGTGATATTCGTTGATCTAAATCTTCCAAATTAAAATTAAAAGTATTTGCTTCAGCTTCCACCAAGACGGGAGTCATTCCTGCCTGTTTTATGGCTAAAATAGTAGCGATATAGGTATTGGAAGCCACAAGAATTTCATCTTTTTCTGAAAGCACTCCTAAGATTTTATAGCCTTCCAGAATTAATCGCAAAGCATCAAGCCCATTACCAACACCAATACAATGCTTTACCCCACAATAGGCGGCGAAGTTTTTTTCAAAAAGGGCAAGTTGTGTCCCTAAAATATAATAGCCTGAATCCAAAAAAATTTGAAAAACTTCTTGAAACTGTTTCTCAAAACGGGCATTTATTTTATGAAGATTAAGAAAGGGTATCATAACAAATTTATTGAATAATGATCTAGGTTAACAGAATAAGCCCCCAATTCTTCTTTGTAACGAGTAAGACCTTTATTATATTGGTATCCACCATCAATGGTTGTAGTTCCTAAATCGAAGTATCTAAATCCATCGGCATTATACTTTTCAAAAAGTGCAAGATACAATACGTCTAATGCCCTTGCCTCCTTCCCTGCTAAATTGGCCGCACCATATTGCGATTTAACTACCCCTTTGTCAACAAACAAAGTCATTCCAGCAACAATTTCATTTTTATAATAGACGTTGTAGTGTAAAATATTATCGGGGAATTTCCCGCCAAGATATTCTATCTCGGCCAAACTATGAACTGGTTGTGTATTATATGTTTCCTTAAGCGTGGGTATTAGTATTTGCTCCCAAAAAATTTTAAAATTCTTTTCTGGAAGGATTGTAAGACTGTTTTCTTTTCTTTTAATTTTTTTTTGTTTTGACTTATGAATTTCTATTTTTTTTGAAAAATCTATTATAAAATTTAAATCCCTCCTTACTAATATGCCTCCCCTCTTAAAAATAAAATATTCTATAGCACTGTGATATCCTTCCCGAAGGAAAATAGGCAACATTTTAATATAGACACTTCTTATTTTTAGTTCTTTTAAATACGCTATAATTGCTTCAAATATTTCTTCAATAATCTCCGTATTTTTAGAATCACAAACAATACCTCCATAACTTAGGCCAAGGTGGCTATAAAAAGTGTTATCTTTTAGATGACCAGGAAAAACAGCCATCAATGTTTCTTTATTAAATATCATTAATGAATAATCTTCAAACCTATCATTATGATATTCTATAAAGTCCCTTTTAAAAAGAAATGTAGCATTTTTAGACTTGGAAATAAATTGATCCCAAATATAACCATCCATGGATGTAAACTTTTGAACATGGTAGGAAGGTTTTATAATAGGATTATCGGACTCCAAAAGCATCTAATTATGTTGTTATAATAAATTTCTTCTTACTTTTAATACTTGACAAAAGCAAAAGTATCTTAATTTGAGTGAAATCACTTCTTTTGGTAAAAAAATTACGTTAGAAAATAGTATCATCCTACTTGTTTTTCTTTTTACATCTTTCTTTTTACTACTTCAAAAACCTATTTACTCCCCGGACACGTTTAGTTATCTTAGAGCTGATATTACAAGGTTTCCAGGCTATATTATTTACCTAAGGAGCCTACAAGTGGTTTTTAAAGATACTTTTGATATAGTAGCTGTGGCAGGTCATTTATTATTAGGGTTTTTCTCAGTCTTACAAATATTAAAAACTTTTGTTAAAATTTTCAACTTAACAAAAATTGCAGCAATTGTACTTTTAGCTGTTCTACTTTTCCCTTATTTTCCACCACTTAGTATTGCTTTAAACCTAACTTCTGAAGGTTTAGCCTATCCATTTTATCTATTAACTATTGCGTTCTCTCTTAAACTCATTTTTCAAGATAGTATAAAAAGCCTGTTTTGGCTTTGTTTGGCTTATTTGTTATTGAGTTTAACTCGTGGACAGTTTATAATTATTGCGCCAGTCATTATTAGCATTTATTTTCTTAAAAAGAGGAAAGCAATCAGAGCGAAAAAACATTTACTCTCGTTAGCAATCCTATTTGTTTTACCATTTTTTAATATACTTATAGAAAAAACTTACCGTAAAATTTTTTATGGATTCTTTAATAGCCCCCCCTATACATTTATTAATGCAGTAACCCTACCTCTTTATATTTCAAACACTAGTGATACTGTTTATTTTAAAAAAAAAGATGAAAAGGATATTTTTATAATGTCTTATAGACATATGGACAGTTTGGGTCTTGTAAGCACAAAGGTACGAGGTACAAATTCGCAGAAATACTTAGCATTTCACAAAAATTTTCCTAAGATTTGCAACCAAAACATTTATGAAAAAGGCATTACTTACTATCAAGGAAATGGTGAAAAATCCTCAATAAATGTATTTAAAACTGAAGCTACTTGCAAGAAACTATTTGGAGTTCTTATAATGCATAATTTCAAAGATTGGGTTTCTTTGTACTTAGCAGGAATCATCTATGGGTTTAAAGGAATAATCCCTCTTATTCTTACTATTTTACTTTTTATAATAAGTTTTGGAAAATGCTATAAAGGCTTTTCAAGCCTATGGGGGATTATATTATTATCGACTTTACTTATTCTTTCTAATGCGTTTATTGTTGCCATTGTATCCCATTCCATTATGAGATATCTATTCTATAATTATTTTTTAGGGGTACTTATATTAATCTTATTTTTGAAAAAAATAAAACCCCTTGCAAAACCCTGAAATTTCCATTGTAATGCCCTGCTTAAATGAAGTAGAAACATTAGCCATTTGCATTACTAAGGCTAAGTCGTTTCTTGAAAAGGAAAAGATTGCAGGAGAGGTAGTCATTGCCGATAATGGTAGTACAGATGGTTCGTTAGAAATTGCTTCAAAACTGGGTGCAAGAATTGCCCATGTGAAGGACAAAGGATACGGGAATGCACTTATTGGGGGAATTAATGCAGCTCAAGGTACTTACATCATCATGGGAGATGCTGATGACAGCTACGATTTCAGCAACTTAATGCCTTTTATTGAAAAACTTAGAGAAGGTTATAATTTGGTAATGGGCAACCGTTTTAAAGGGGGAATTAAAAAAGGAGCCATGCCTTTTTTACATAAATATTTGGGAAATCCGGTGCTTTCCTTTTTAGGAAGATTATTTTTTAAAGTGAAAATTGGCGATTTTCATTGTGGCCTAAGGGGTTTTAGCAAAGAGGCCTTTTTAAAAATGAACCTTAGAACCACGGGGATGGAATTTGCCAGTGAAATGATTGTAAAAGCAAGCCTTAAAAATTTGTCCATAACTGAAGTTCCCACCATTTTATCTAAAGATGGAAGATCGCGCCCACCACATTTAAATACTTGGCGGGATGGTTGGAGGCATTTGCGTTTTTTAGTACTCTATAGCCCTAGTTGGTTATTTTTATTACCTGGTGTTATCCTGATGCTTTTAGGGATTATTTTTTCATTGATTCTAATGAAAGGGCCCTTTACCATAAATCAAATTAATTTTGATATTCATACCTTACTTTATAGTTCCAGTTTTATTCTTATTGGTTTTCAATTTCTCCTATTTTATGGACTTACTAAAGTATATACCGTTGAAAACGAACTCCTCCCTAAATCCAATAAATACGATCGCGTTTTTAAATGGATAAACTTAGAGAAAGGGCTTATTTTGGGTGCTATACTTATCATCTTAGGAATAACCTTAAGCATACTTGCAGTAAAAGATTGGCAGTCATTGGATTTTGGAGATATTGTTAGTAAAGCCGTATTAAGAACCATTATTCCGGCCATTACATGCATCATTTTGGGAACACAAGTTATTCTCTTCAGCTTGTTCTTTAGTATATTGGGATTGAAAAATAAATAAGATTAACTTAACTTCTTTTTATTTTAAGAATTGAAGTAAAGCTACAACCAGGAGTCATAGTAGCGACATCAATTCCTTCAACACCATCTAGTTCAGATAGCACCATGATTTTATGGGAAGTAATTAAAAATACCTCATTATATTGGTTTAAAATGGTTTTTAAATCATCTATCAATTCTATTTTTTGAGCGGTAAGATGGTATTTTTTCAGGTATAATTCAGTAGTAGGTTCATCTCTTTGATGATACATTACAATGGGGGCATCCTTATGAAGCGATGAGAGTTTTTTCATGGTTTTATCCTGCTGAAAAAATTCAGCCAGAAAATAATTCTCGTATAAATCCTGAGAAATGCTATTATTTTCACACAAATTTTTTGAAATTACTAAATCGTTTTGATGTACTTCATAAATGAATATTCCAATACAATAAAAAGGAATTAACCATTGAAATAGATTTCTCGTCTTTTGTGATAAAACATCTAGAAAAATAATTCCCGGTATGGAAATAAGTAACACAAACACAGGTGCCAGTGATACAAATACTCTAGAATAGGGGGATTTTTGATGAATAAAAGAAACAACAAACGGAACTATAAAAATTACTAAGAGACCTAAATACAGGACTTTTTCTCTTAAAGATCTTCTTTTAAAAAGTAAATAGATTCCGGGAAGTATTACTAAAAGTAGGAAATACCTTTTTGAAAAAAACTGAGGTATCGATGTAAGAAATATTCCAAAGGATTGAAAAGTACTTGTTGCGTTTCTATCTGAAAATTTATTGTGAATTAAATCCTCCCAAATAGGTAAATATAAAATTGAAGCAATACCCAAGCCCAAACTTAAAGCAATTAAAACTTTTAAGGAGGAATTACGGTTTTGTTTATTCTTATTCCATAGTGAAAAAACATAAAACATCCCTACTGCCGTAAAAACCCCTAAAAAAACATAGAGGTTTGATGGGATTGTGTACATAAGTAAGCAACTCAACATTCCCAAAATAACAAGCGTAATGTTTTTTGGCTTTTCAAAAAAGTACAATGAAAAATAAACCAACATGATTACTAATAAAGTGCTTAAACCATAACCTCGTAATTGCAGTGAAAAATTCATAAAAGGAATGGTTGTAAACAAAATCACCAAAACCAAAAGACTGTTTTTGATGCTCACATATTTTTTTACTATGTGAACTAAAAAGTAAGCTGTAACTAGGCTAATCAAGAATTGAAAATTCCTGAAAATAAAACTATGGGATTCAGCAGTGAGGATATCCCTTAACCCAAAAAGTCTTGACAACAGTTGGTTAATCAAATTATAAAATATATGATTATTAGGAGCCGGATAATAAAATACTGTAGTAGAAAAATCTACCAAAGTAAAATGCTCTAATGTATAAACCTCATCATACCAAAGATCCGAACTTACATACCTAAAAGTCCAAAATATCATAGGAGAAATCCCTACTAGGATAAATAGGATTTTATATGTTGAGTTTTGGATAAATGCTTTCAGAAACAGACTTTTTAAATTATTGGAAAGTTAATTCAAAATCATTTAAAGTAAACCTATACAGATTATAAATTGTAAATACTATATAGACAATATACTTATATTTACACCAAACTAAACTAATGAATTCCAAAACGCTCTCAATTATTATCCCTGCCTACAATGAAGAGCATACGATACTAGAAATTTTAAGTATATTAAAAAACATTTCACTTCCCCGAGGGTTATTGAAAGAGTTGATAATTGTTAATGACTGTTCGAAAGATAAAACTTTAGAGTTAATTAATACTTTTATTAATGAAAACCCTAGCTTAGATATTAAGGTTCATTCCTTTTCCAAAAATCAAGGCAAAGGTGCAGCCCTTCATAAAGGGATTGCATTGGCTACAGGCGATTATATAATAATTCAGGATGCAGACTTAGAATATGACCCAACAGAATATGATTTACTATTAAAACCTATTTTGGACGGAAAGGCAGATGTGGTTTATGGTTCCCGTTTTATGGGTGGTAATCCGCATCGAATTTTGTTCTTCTGGCATACCATAGGGAATAAATTTCTTACTTTTTTGAGCAATATGTTTACCAATTTAAATCTTACCGACATGGAAACATGTTACAAGGTTTTTAGGGCTGAAATTATACAAGGGCTGTCACTTCAAGAAAAACGATTTGGCTTTGAGCCGGAAGTAACTGCTAAAATTTCCAGGATTCCGAAAATACGTATTTATGAAGTAGGTATTTCCTATTACGGAAGAACCTACGAAGAAGGAAAAAAAATAAATTGGAAAGATGGCTTGTGGGCCCTTTGGTGTATCTTAAAATATAATCTTTTCAAGAGATAATCTTTTATAAGTTAGGTTGCATCTTTTCAAATACCAGATTTCCTTCATCATCCATATACTTATAAACCCCTTGATAGGATCCTTTTTTATGGATAATAAAGCTCTCATTGGACTCTAAATGTTCCAAATATTTTTCTTCTTCTGATAGATAGGAAAACAAAACCCTGAACACATTTACAGCAGATTTTAGATGATAATCATAGTCCGGAACATTATTTTGAGGCCAATGTATGGTGAGGTTTGATTTAAGTATAGAATTCACCAATACAGGATCTTCAACCCTTTCATAGCATTCACGCGTATAGGTTAATCCTACATAACCTCCATGGTCAGACATCATGACAATAAGTGCATTGGGGTCTTTTTGTAAGATTTCCGAAATCATTTGGGAGAGCATATCATTTGCTTTTTCTACCCGTTCAAGATACTTAATTCGTTCTTCAGCAACTCCCTCTGAACTATTTTCATGACTACTTACATGCCAAGGTGCCAAAAATTGAACAAAAAAGAATTTCGGCTTGGCAATCCCATCATTAAAGAATTTACTAAATGGCTCAACCACAAGATTTTCTTCACCCATTCCATTATGTAAATAGGCTATTGACGCATAATCAATACTACTACGGCTGTATCCCATTTTTGGTTTATGCAAAAGAAAATAATTGGAGCTGGAAATAAAATAGGTTTCATATCCATTGCTTTTAAATGCATTGAGAACTGGATTATTTGAAATAATAATTTTGGCAGCTTCATTCACTTCCTCAAGTTCCAAATTAAAATCATAATAGTGTTGCTTCATGGTAAATGCTGAGGCGTTAGAAGCTAGCGTAGTAATATAATTTGTATGAAATTGTGGATAGGTTTTAAAATGATGATCCCATAGAAAATTTTCGAAAATCGAATTATCGAAATTGTAGGGTTCTTTTTTCAATTCTTCGAAACCTACATAGCCATCGGGTTCAAAAAAATAGACATTGGGCTTTTTCTTAAAAACCACATTTTCTATATCGTCGGGTTGATTTTTCCATGAATCATTATAAGTAAACTTTTTGTATAAAACCTGACTCAATGAAAAAAGGGCAAAAATTGCCATTAAAAATTGCATCATAATCAGTTTTTTCCAATGCTTATGGAGGAAATAGGAAAACAACCCAGAAAGGATAATACTGTAAACAATTAATTTTCTTTCAATAGGGATAAAAAGTAACGTCTTTAGGATAAACAGAAACACAAAAAGAGATAAAAAAGGAAGTACATATTTTCGATATTTTTTGAATTTTGATTGTTTTGAAAGCCAATGAAAAAAAACAAAAATAAAAATGGGAACTAGGATAAATACACTAAAGAAATAAAATACATGACCCCAAGAATTTACCATTTCAAAATTCTTGGAAAAATAAAAAAGTACCGGATACAAGCCTGAAGCAAGCCCAGCTATAATTGGGAAATCCTTCGAACTGTTTACATATTTTTTGATGAAATTTTCTTTTGATTCTTTTTTCATCTTTTATACTTTTTTAAAGACAATAGCCCCCGTACTATCAATCACTTTATAAATCCCTTTGGGAGCTCCTTTTTCAATAATAGTAAAACTGGCATCTTCCTGTAAGTTTTGAAGGTATT
>JAGQZA010000077.1 GCA_020435805.1 Flavobacteriaceae bacterium | reverse complement strand
TTAATTTTTTAAGTGTTTATAGAGCAAAAGTAAGTTGTTAAATTTTATTAACAAAACCAAATCTATTAAAAATTTTACAAATAGCGAACTCAAATAGCTTAAATAACACTTTAGTTGTTAAATTTTTAATTTTTGTTTTACTTTTTTAAAGGAATCTATGGCTTTATCAAGCTGTTCTTTTGTATGTGCAGCAGATAGCTGAACTCTAATTCTTGCTTTGCCTTTAGGAACCACTGGGTAAAAGAACCCAATCACGTAGATTCCTTCTTCCAAGAGCATATTTGCCATGGTTTGTGATAATTTGGCATCATAGAGCATTACAGGAACTATCGCCGAATCTCCTTCAATGATATCAAATCCGGCTTCTTTCATGCCCTTTTTAAAGTACGCAGCATTTTCAGCAAGTGTATCTCTTAAGGAAGTATCTTTTTGAAGCATATCAAAAACTTTGATAGAAGCTCCAACTATGGCGGGTGCCAACGAATTTGAGAATAAGTAGGGCCTGGATCGTTGTCGAAGCATTTCGATAACTTCTTTTTTCCCTGTTGTATAGCCCCCCATAGCACCTCCTAAGGCTTTCCCCAAGGTTCCGGTAATAATGTCAATGCGGCCCATAACGCCTTTTTCTTCAAGTGTTCCACGGCCTGTATCTCCTATAAAACCCGCGGCATGGCATTCATCTATCATGACTAAGGCATCGTATTTATCGGCTAGATCGCAAATTTTATCCAAAGGAGCCAAAAGACCGTCCATAGAAAAAACACCATCGGTCACAATAATTTTGAAGCGCGCACCATCTTTATTGGCATCGATGAGCTGCTTTTCAAGATCTTCCATATTACTGTTTTCGTATCGGTACCTTGCTGCTTTACAAAGTCTAACACCATCAATAATGGAAGCATGATTTAAAGAATCTGAAATAATAGCATCCTCGGGACCCAATAACGGCTCAAAAACACCTCCATTGGCGTCAAAAGCTGCGGCGTATAGAATGGTATCTTCGGTTTGGTAAAAATCGGCTATTTTCTTCTCTAATTCTTTGTGAATGTCTTGAGTTCCACAGATAAATCGAACAGACGACATCCCAAATCCGTGTGTATCCATAGCGTCCTTCGCAGCCTGAATAACCTCCGGGTGGGAGGAAAGGCCCAAATAATTATTTGCACAAAAGTTGATGACTTCTTCCCCGGTTGAGATTTTTATAAGTGCTCCTTGAGCCGAAGTAATAATACGTTCTTTCTTAAATAGGCCGTTCTCTTTTATATCGTTGAGCTCGTTTTGTAAATGTTCTTTAATTTTTCCGTACATAAATCAAGATTTAGGAATTCAAAGGTAGATTTTATTTATGGAAATAGCTTCTTTTTGGACGTAAACCAAAAGCTTTTCTTTAATGGTGTAACCCATGTCCTGAAGGACTGCTGCATAACCATTAATTTGTTGATTGTGGGCGGGGTTTTCACTTCCCGTTTTGTAATCAAGCAATGTAATACTATTGTCTGGGTGAATATTAATACGGTCTGGGCGTATTATTCCTGAAGGAGAAATAATTTCTTTTTCATTAAAAACAGTGTCTTTATTTAAAAACAGTGCCTTTAGGTCTGGGTGGTTCGTGATATTTTTAAGGGTGTTTTCTATGTGTTGTAGGTAAGCAGAATCAATAGTAGCGTCTTTTAATTCTTTTATTACCCACGCTACATCCTCAGTGGTAAAGATTTTAGCCATACTATCGTGAACCAAATTTCCGAAATGAATAGCATTTTGTGTTTCTGCATTGAAAAAAGAAGGCTCTTTGGCTGCAATTTTCAATAGGCTTTTAAACGGAAGAGAGACATGGTAAGGAATGGCAACAGCGTTTTTTTCAGTTTCTGCTTTTTCTTTGGCCCAAAGGGTCTTCTCCCCAAAAGAATAAATGTCTTGGGTTTCATCCCAATGGCGTTCATTTTCAAGGAATAGTTTCAAAAAATGATTGTATTGTTTAGGGGCATTTTTAAAACTTTCATTTTTCATGAGCACATACAGTTCCTTTTCTGCTCTGGTAAAAGCAACATATAATAGATTTATGGCGTCGAGTTCTAAGGTATTCCTTCTTTCTTGCACCATTTGCTTTCCGTAGGGGGCATAATTTTCAACTTGAAGACTATAATTAATGAGCACTTCCTCAAAACCATTTTTCCCCCAAGGATACCAAAGTTTAGGATCTTTTTCGTAATACAAATCCAAATCTGCAAATGGGAAAATAACTACAGGAAATTCTAACCCTTTAGATTTATGAATGGTCATTACCGTTATTGCATCTTCTTGTGAAGCATGAAGCGTTAGGCTTTGTTTCTCTTTTTTTGTTTCCCAATAAGCTAAAAATTCCAGTTTCCCACTATTCGGTTTTTGGGAATACTGAAAAACCCAATCCATAAAAGACATGACAAAAGCATCTGCTTTTTTTGAGAGTTGTAAAGCGTATATAAAATATTCAAAACTTTCATAAAGCCCCAGAGATTTCAAAGCACAAAAATCTATTTGTAGCGAAAAGGAAGATAATTTTTCTTGCAATTTTGAAAGCGGAGCACCCATTTGTTCCGAAAAGAAAGCATGCTTTTCTTCAGAAATTTCAAGATGTGTGTACAAAAACTCTAATACTTTAATTTTTATAGCATCTTCTTTTTGGAAAAGAGACAGCTGAAGCAAATTAATTAAGCATTGAATGACTTCTGAGTTTTGATATAGAAGGGTCTCCTCAGAAACCACAGCGATATTGTTTTCTACCAAAAATTCACTAACAGTAACCCCTTCTTCCTTTTTTCGGGTAAGAATGCAAATATCTTTTTTGGGACACCCTCTTTGCTCCAAATCTGAAATAATATCTAAAACTTTTTCCACATAGACGGCATACGCTTCTTCCTTTACCACGGAATCAATAAATTGCAGCGAAACATAGCCTTCGCAGTCTTTTCGAAATTTTTGTTGGTTTCCTTCTTTATATATTTTTTGATAAGAGTCGTTTCCGAAAAAAGGTGCTATAAAGCTGAAAAAACGATTGTTAAAATGAACAATCTCTTTACAGCTTCGGTAATTATATTCCAGCGATATAACCTCTTTTGCTACCGAAGGGAATGGATTGTTTGTTTGACAAAGATCAATAAACTGTTCCGGAAGCCCGCCCCTCCATCTATAAATAGATTGCTTTGCATCTCCCACTACTAATAGACTTCCGTTAGCATCAACACCGTATTGTTGAGACAAGGCGTTCTCTGCCAGCGGTTTTAAGTTTTGCCACTGAAGAAATGAAGTATCCTGAAATTCGTCTATAAAAAAATGCCGGTAACGGTCTCCCAACCGTTCATAGATGTAAGGCGTGGGCTCGTTCTTAATTTCTTTACTTATAATTTGGTTGAATTCATTAATGGGTAAAATGGCTTCTTCCTCTTTTAGGAGCTCAATCTCTTGATTGATGAGGGTAACAGTGGCAAGGGGAATGAGGTTTTTAAGTATGTTCCTGTCGAGCCACGTTTCGAACACGCCGTCTTTTATTTTTTGAAAAGAGCTTATAATTTGAGGCGTTAACCCGTCCATTTTTTCTTTTATAAATGGGTCCTCATCTTTTTTGTAAAGGGGTTTGATGCCTAAATTTTCTTGCCAGGTCAAATTGAAATTAGGCGAAAAATCTCCTTCCGAAATTTTTACAAAAAACTGATAGGAATACCCACCCGAAAAATGACTTTTTTCTAATCCCTCTTGGGAGAATTTTGTTAGTAATTCCTGGGCTTCTTTTTGTATGAATTCTTCTTTTTGAAGAACTTTTTTAACAAGAGTGCTTTCCAGTTCTTTAAAGTCTGAAATAGATTTTGGTTTCAGTTTTTCAAGAAAAGGGAGTTCATTTTCAACAGTAAGCAATTTTGCTGCTTTGTAGAGGTCCAAAGCAATATCCCACGATTTATCTTCTTCGGTTTTTTGAAGGGCAAACGTGACTAAAAGAGTTGTAATTTCCTCATCAACCCCTGCTTTCGCTAAAACATTGTCTATGGCTTTTAAGAGAATTTCATCGGTATCTAGGCTTACTTCAAAATGGGAGGGAAGTTTTAAATCCCTCGCAAAGGTTCGTAGTAAGCGTAAGTTAAAATGGTCGATGGTTTCAATACTAAACAACCCATAATGGTGTAGCAAATGATGCAGCACCTGTTTCGATCTTTTTTTAATTTCTGCCGTTGTTAATCTTGTTTCTTGCTCAACTAAAGAAAACAAGCTTATAGAAGCCGAAGGTATTTCTTCTAAAGAGAAGTGGATAAGACTGGTGATAACTCTTTGCTTCATTTCGGCAACTGCCTTATTGGTAAAGGTAATGGCGAGCAGGTATTTGTAATAATCTTTTTGGGTCTCTGAAATAATTTTTACCAAAAAGGTTTTCGCTAAAATGAAAGTTTTGCCACTACCCGCAGAGGCATTGTAAACGAGAAATGGCGCTTGAGCATTCAAAATGGGATATAATTTTTTGTAAAGTTAAAGATACCATTGAGATTATTTATAACGACATAAAAAACTTATAGTTTCTATAACGTTGTTTGCCATGAATATTCGTTAAATTTGAAGAAATTAATAATCTTAAAAACAAATAATCATGTCATTTATACTACCTGATTTAAAATACGCCTACAATGCTTTAGAGCCAAATATAGATGCAAAAACAATGGAGATCCATCACGGTAAACACCATGCGGGATATACTAATAATTTAAATGCCGCCATTGAGGGAACGCCGCTGGCAGCAAAATCTATAGAAGATATTTTAGGAAACTTGGATATGAATAACAAAGCCGTTAGAAATAACGGTGGAGGATTTTACAACCATAGCCTGTTTTGGGAAATCATGGGGCCTAATGGTGGAGGAACTCCAACAGGGGACTTGGCAAGTGCCATTGAAAATTCCTTCGGAAGTTTTGAAAATTTTAAAGAGCAATTCTCGAACGCGGCTAAAACGCAATTTGGCTCAGGATGGGCTTGGTTATGTGCCCACAAGGGAGGAAAGCTAGATGTTTGCGCTACTCCAAATCAGGATAATCCTTTAATGCCCGGAGTGGGATGCGGCGGGACCCCAATTTTAGGAATTGATGTTTGGGAACATGCTTATTATTTAAATTACCAAAACCGAAGACCCGATTATGTTTCAGCATTTTTTAATGTCATTAATTGGGATGAAGTAGCCAAAAGATACAACGCAAACAGATAAAAAAGTTTAAGTTCATTTTATAAAACCGTTTGTTTTACAAGCGGTTTTTTTGTTTACATATGAAATGTGAATCGCATTGCGGAGCAGTTTGTTTGATACTCCCTTGATTTGGTATAAATAAAAAAAGGTAAACAAGAGATAATGTGAATTAAAAACGCCTCGCTCACTTAGTTGGCTCGCTACCCTTATATATTGGGAAAAAGTAAACTAGTGTTTTTGGAGAGAAAAGAAACGGGTCACCTGCATAGCTTGTTGACCACTCCATAATTTTGGTCAATTAAAAAAGGGAACAAGTGTTTATGAGGGTGCGAAACGGCTCGTTCGCAAAGCTCACTCGCCACCCCGGGGTTAGGGGATAAATAAAAAAAGGTAAACAAGTGTTTACCTTTTTTTGCCCCAAATCTACCATGAACTTAACCTACTTATGCTATGGTATAAAACAAATGTAAACGAATATTTAAATGGAAAAACCAGTTTTAGACCAAATTCTTGTTTTTTCGATAAAAAGCAATAGTTTTTGAAAATCAACCAAGATTTTGATTGAAAATCTATCTTAAATTATTCCTATAAATACAATTATCTCAAATGAGGTTGAACGTAAAAATGCTTTAAAAGAAGATAGAAATATTTCATACGAAGTTATCAACCTACGATTTGAAAATATAAAAAGGGAAACGAGAAATATAGGGAATTGTGAAACGGCTCTCTAACGTGGGTTACTCACCATCCTGGAAATTGAAAAAATAAAAAAGGTAAACAAGATTTATGTAGAGTCTGAAACGGCTCGCTCGCATAGCTCGCTCACCACCCCAGGATTTGGAACAAATAAAAAAGGTAAACAAGTGTTTACCTTTTTTGCCCCAAATCTTACCATGAACTTAACCTACTTATGCTATGGTATGAAGCAAATATAGAGTAAAAAACAAATACAAAGTACAGATTTTTCCTACTTTTAGATGAAGTGTTTTAATTTTTCGATAAAGGGCAATTTAAGCTCCGTTTATTGCTTAATACGCCCTTTCGGGGTTTCCTTCAAAGAAGTGAACAAAGGCTCTATTAGCTACTTTTTTTCCGCCTTCTGTGGGGTAATTTCCCGTAAAATACCAATCCCCTAGATTTTTAGGACAAGCCTTGTGTAGATCCTCCACTTTTTGGAAAATAACCTTCACATTAGCTCTAATACTACTTTCGGTAATGATTTGGGCAATTTTACTCGAAATTTCTTCATCGGTAAAAGGAGCATAGAATTCTTTCACATGATTCACAACTTCTGAATCTTCTTTATCGAGTTCGGCTTTGCATTTATGATAAATCTTTTCAACAACATCTTCAGTCCCTCTTTCCCTGTGTAATTCAAGTGTAGCATTAAAGGCAACTAAATGTTCTAATCTTGCCATATCAATTCCATAACAGTCGGGATAGCGAATTTGAGGGGCAGATGAAACTACAATAATCTGCTTAGGGAGCAACCGATCCAGCATTTTTAAAATACTTTTTTTCAGAGTTGTTCCGCGTACAATACTATCATCAATCACTACCAAGTTGTCATTAGGCTTAACAACCCCATAGGTTACATCATAAACGTGTGCTACCAAATCATCTCGACTACTGTCTTCAGTAATAAAAGTTCTTAGCTTTACATCTTTGATGGCAAGTTTTTCAGTCCTAATTTTTTGGGATTGTATTTGGTGGAGCCTTTCTGAAGTAAGCGTATTTTTCTCTTTTAGTATGGCCTCATTTTTTTGGTTATTCAACTCATCTTGAGCAGCTTCTAACATTCCGTAGAACGAAGTTTCAGCAGTGTTAGGTATAAATGAAAAGACCGTATTTTCAGTATCATAATTTATTTCTGAAAGTATTCTTGGCATGAGTAAGCGGCCTAACTCTTTTCGTTCTTGATAAATTTCTGCATCACTTCCGCGAGAGAAATAAATTCGTTCAAAAGAGCAGGATTTTCGTTCCAAAGGAGCAAGTATTTTATTCACACTAAATCTGCCATCCTTCTTTACAATAAGGGCATGACCTGGATCCAACTCATTAACTTCTTCAAAAGGAACATTAAAAACCGTTTGTATGGCAGGACGTTCCGATGCTACCACAACCACTTCGTCATCTTTGTAATAATAAGCAGGTCGTATCCCTGCGGGATCCCTAAGTACAAAGGCATCACCATGTCCTAATAAACCAGCCATGGCATAGCCACCATCCCAGTTTTTAGCCGATTTCTTTAAGATTTTAGCAATGTTGAGGTGCTCCGCTATGTAGGGGGAAGCCTCCCTTTTGTTATGCCCTGCTGCCTTTGCTTTTTTATATAATTTTCGAACGGCATCATCCAGAAAATGACCTATTTTTTCCATAACCGTAATGGTGTCTGCCTTTTCTTTGGGATGCATCCCCAACTTGATTAGGTTATTGAAAAGCTCTGTGGTATTGGTCATGTTAAAATTCCCGGCAATAATCAAATTACGGTGCATCCAGTTATTTTGACGTAAAAAAGGATGAACGGTTTCTATACTATTGCCGCCAAAAGTTCCATAACGAACGTGACCTAGGTAGAGTTCGCTCAAATAAGGAATTCTTTTTTTCTGAAGGGAAATATCTTCTTTAATTTCAGGATGGTCTTGAAACTCTTGATTAATACGTTGATTAATTTGACTAAAAATATCCTGTATAGGTTGGGAAGCATTAGAACGAATTCTGCTAATATATCTTTCCCCGGGATTCATATCCAATTTAATACCGGCAAATCCTGCACCATCCTGCCCTCGGTTATGCTGCTTCTCCATCATGAGGTACATTTTGTTGACCCCATAAAAGGCGGTGCCGTATTTTTCTTTGTAAAACTCTAACGGTTTTAATAGCCTCACTAAGGCAATGCCGCATTCGTGTTTTAGTTCGTCACTCATAACTTCAGAAAAAGATCAAAATTAAAAACGCCCCGAAAATTCAGGGCGTAGTATTATGTTAATTCTATATTGAATTGTGTTAAATCCTTAAATTGTTGTAATCGTTTTTGCAATTCGGGTTTACTAAGCGATTGCAATCTTTCGGTTCCAAATCGTTCCACACAAAAGGAGGCTAAAGCAGATCCATGAATAATAGCTCTTTTCATATTCTCAAACGAAAAATCACTACTTTTAGCTAGATATCCAGTAAATCCTCCTGCAAAAGTGTCTCCAGCACCGGTAGGATCAAATACCTCTTCTAACGGTAATGCAGGGGCATAGAATATTTCCTTTTTATGAAATAGTAAAGCGCCGTGCTCTCCTTTTTTGATCACTACATATTTGGGGCCTAAAGTCATAATTTTCTGGGCAGCTGTTACTAAAGAGTATTCTTTAGTAAGTTGCCGAGCCTCTTCGTCATTAATAGTAATGACATCTACTTTGGCAATCACCTTCATCAAATCACCCCAGGTATTATCCATCCAAAAATTCATGGTATCGAGGATAATTAACTTTGGAGCATTCATCTGCTCAATAACACTCAACTGGACTAGGGGATGAAGGTTTCCTAACATGACCACTTCAGCATCTTTGTAGGCGGAAGGTACTGCAGGGTTAAAATCAGCCAACACATTCAACTCGGTAACAAGGGTGTCACGAGAGTTCATATCATTATGATATTTTCCTGCCCAAAAGAAGGTTTTTCCGTTTTTTACCACTTCCAAAGCAGAAATATCCAATCCTCTATCGGCTAACAGTTTCAGATATTCTTCCGGGAAATCACCTCCCACTACAGAGACAATAGCTCCATCCACATCAAATTGAGAGGCAGCCAAGCCAATAAAGGTAGCGGCGCCACCTAAAATTTTATCAGTCTTTCCGAAGGGAGTTTCTATAGCGTCGAAGGCAACCGTGCCAACAATAACCAGTTTGCTCATAAAAGCGTTACAATTGTGAGGTGCAAAGATACGTTTTTGTCGATAGAAAAACTAACGAGATTTTTACCCTATTTTCTTCCAAAGTCGGCCGGAATTTCTCCCCAAGCTTTGGTCTCCCATTTTAGGATTTTTGTAGTATAAGAATTGTTTTTCAGCCAAGATTCTGCTCTGGTGACAAGTTCTAGCAAAGCTTGGTTCTTAGGAGAGGGTTTTAGTTTGGTATTGCATTTTTTCTTTTTTACCCATCCCATGGCAATGTTACTGTCGGTATAAATAATTCGATCACTATTTTTTTGTTTCAGCAAAGCCAATCCGTGTACTATGGCCAAAAACTCCCCAATGTTGTTGGTGCCTTGGGCAAAAGGCCCTTGGTAAAACAATTGTTGGTGGGTTTGTGTATCTACCCCTCGGTATTCCATTTTTCCAGGATTTCCACTGGAGGCAGCATCTACCGATATAGAATAAAGGTTGGGTTCACCAAAATTTTTCTTGTCTTCTTCTGAAAGTATTTTTTTAGATTTTCCGCCTTTCCCTTTGTAATCTGAATATTCTTTATGGTAGGCAGTTTTTGCCTCAGCAAAGCTTTCAAAAGACATAAACTGGGCTCCTTTAACTCCTTTTATAGATCGCTGGCATTCCTCCCAACTCGCAAATATACCTGCAGGATTGCCGTACCAAACCACATAAAACTTTTCTTTTTTAGCCATACTATGCCTCCCCTTCGGAGGGGAGGTAGGGAGGGGATGTTTACCCCCCATCTTCAATTAATAATCGCTTTATAATTTTTGGAAACCATTCATATTCCAATTGATGCACTTTTTGACCAACGGTTTCTGGCGTATCTTCTTCCGTAAGAGCTACTTTTTTCTGAAAAATAATAGCTCCTTCATCATAGTCTTCGTTTACATAATGAATAGTAATTCCGGTTTCTTTTTCACAATTAGCCACCACCGCTTCGTGAACAAACTTTCCGTACATCCCTTTTCCACCGTATTTGGGTAATAAGGCAGGGTGAATGTTAATGACTTTATTGGGAAACTCTTTTATGATTAGTGCGGGAAATTTCCATAAAAATCCGGCAAGCACGATAAGATCCGGTTGATCTTTCAGTAAGGTTTTTAATATACCCTCTTCGGTGTTTAATTCGTCCTTTGTGAAAGATGAAGCCTTTGTTTTTAAGGCTTTTGCCCTTTCTAAAACTTTGGCATCCTTATTGTTAGAGAGCACGCGAATAACTTTGGCAATATTGCTATGTTGAAAGTATTCAATGATGTTTTGGGTGTTGGTACCACTTCCTGAAGCAAAAATTACAATGCGTTTCTCCATCAAAATTCCTTAGTTTTCATCGAAGTAATTAATAATTAAAACAAAAGTACGGCAATAGGGCTTACTTCTCCCAAAATATTTAAACGAGACTTCCTTTTATTGAAGAAAATAATTTTACACAAAAACTGAAATCACATAAAATTATAGTATTTTTAAAATTCCTATGAAAAGGGAACCTCACATTTTGTTTACAAAATGATGTTTTAAATTAAAATATTTTATTTTTGCCACTTGTAATTAAATCTAAAAATTAAGAATTATGTCAGACATTGCATCAAGAGTTAAAGCGATTATCGTAGACAAATTAGGTGTTGACGAAAACGAAGTTGTAAACGAAGCTAGCTTCACTAATGACTTAGGAGCCGATTCATTGGATACGGTAGAGCTTATTATGGAATTTGAAAAAGAATTTGATATTCAAATTCCGGACGATCAAGC
>JAGQZA010000076.1 GCA_020435805.1 Flavobacteriaceae bacterium | reverse complement strand
TTTCTTAAATAAATCTTCATTGTTTGCCATGGCGCAAAAATAAAAAAACCGCTACGATAACTCGTAGCGGTTTGTATTTTTTTAGAAACTAAAATTTATTTAAGCTCCATAGTGGTGGTTGCCACTTGTTGAGGCCCGTCAAATACATTGATGGTATAGCGTCCTTCAATCAAATCTTCTTCTTTAGCATTCACTAAAACACATACGTCCAGTTCTTCTTGCTCATAGAAAACTTTAGTAGAGGTACTATAATTTAAAACCCCACTTTCAAACTCCATAGCTGCCTTTTCACCTAAAAGATTATTGTTAGGATTAATCACCTGTACAAATAGTAAACGATCCCCTTTTTGTGCAATGATATTTGGAGTAAGGGTAAAGCAAGCTCTAACTTTGTCTGCACGACTAGCTCTACGTGTATCGACAATTTTACCGCTACTTCTCACAATAACGGCTTCTCCTCTTAAATCTACCGCTTTCACTATAGAGCCTTTTTTAATGGTTTCTGTCATAGCAAGGTTTTCTTGACTTACCGAATCTACCACTCTAATGGTTTCATTAATCATCGTTTTGGCACTGTCAATTTCAACGGCAAGCATTCTGTTAGACTGAATTAAACTATCGGCTCTTGCAAAAAGCATTTTTCGCTCGTCTTTTAAACGCCCAATCTCAATTTTATAACGTTGAATTAATGCTACGTTGGCTTCCGAAGTTTTTACAGAATCTAATAATACTTCTATTCGTTCTCTGGCAGCAATAAGATCTTTGTCTTTAAGTTCGTTGTCTTTAATTAACTCATCGTATTCCACAATAAGTTCTTCCAAATCTGTTTCAATGTCAGATTTTTGTTTTTCAAGTCCGGCTACGGTATTTTTACTATCATTGTAAAGGGATACCGTATATACTCCAAGGGCAATTAACAGGGCGGTTAATACACCAATGAGTACCTTAAACTTAGTACTGTTACTTTCGTTGTTCATAATAATAGATGTTAGGTTTATATGGGACAAATGTAATACAAGGGTTCTTGCACAATTGTTTATGAAATGGTAAAAAAAATTAAAATATGTTAAATCTTTTATTTCCAAAGATTTGTAATGGTTGTAAAAGCAAGTTACTTAAAGGAGAACATATTCTTTGTGCCAACTGTAGGCATGAGTTACCGTTGGCATGCTTTCATCGCACGAACGATACGAGTATGAAAAATATATTTTATGGTCGGGTTCCGGTTGAAAATGCTACCGCACTGGTACTTTTTCAAAAAAAAGGAATTACCCAAGAAATGTTACACAACTTAAAATATCGAAATCAAAAAGAAATTTCCAATTTCTTCGGAAAATGGCTTGGAGGGGAACTTGCCCAACATCCCAACTATCAAACAATAGATATGGTCATCCCTGTCCCCCTTCATAAAAAACGATTGAAAAAAAGAGGATATAACCAAGTAAGTGGTTTTGGGAAAGAAATTTCAAATTGCCTCGAAATTCCTTTTATTGAAGATCTACTGGTAAAAGTATCACAAACCGATTCGCAGGTATTTAAAAAAAGACTCTTACGCTTTGAAAGTGAAGAAGTTTTCAAAGTTATTCATCCGGAAATACTTGCAAATAAACACGTCCTTTTAGTAGATGACATTGTTACCACCGGTGCCACCATTGAAAAATGTGCCCAACAAATACTCAAGGATACAAACGCCAAACTAAGTGTTGCTACCATGGCAATTGCCTAATAAAGTTTCCTATTTTTGCTATTATGAAAAGTACTCTTCTTAACTTCTTGATTGTTTTCACCTGCATTTTATGCTTTTCACAATGTGCCAAAAAAGGAACTCCCACAGGAGGGCCTAAGGATACTATTCCACCAATGATTTTAAAAAGTACTCCTGAAAATTTTACCACACAATTTACAGGGAATGAAATACGAATTTATTTTGACGAAAACATCAAGTTAAAAGAGTTGCAACAAAACTTAATTGTTTCTCCACCACTTACATATCAACCGGTTATTACTCCGCTGACTTCTTCAAAGGTGTTAAAAATTAAAATTTTAGATACTTTAAAAGAAAATACCACCTATGTCTTCAACTTCGGAAAGAGTATTACAGACAATAATGAAGGAAATGAGTTCGACTATTATAAATATGTTTTTTCCACAGGTAGTTTTATAGACAGCCTTACTCTTAAAGGGGCAATTATAGATGCATTGCTGCCCACTCCCGACAAAAAAACTGCGGTAATGCTTTATGAAGTTTCTGAAACATTTACCGATTCAATTATTTTTTCAGAAAAACCTACCTACATTACCACAACCAAAGAGAAGGACCCTTCTTTTGAATTAACTAACCTGAAAGAAGGCACTTACCTACTCGTCGCACTTCAAGAAGAAACCAGTAATTATACCTTTCAGCCCAAAAAAGATAAAATTGCCTACGCCGAAAAT
This sequence comes from Flavobacteriaceae bacterium, assembly GCA_020435805.1. Classification (GTDB taxonomy): domain Bacteria; phylum Bacteroidota; class Bacteroidia; order Flavobacteriales; family Flavobacteriaceae; genus Halomarinibacterium. The sequence goes on along the minus strand of JAGQZA010000076.1, from coordinate 8,455 downwards.
TACCTCACTTTACCTACCGATAGCAGTTATACAATAACACTCTTTAAAGAAATTCCCGATTATACCATGACACGCCCAAGTCACATAAGTAAAAACAAAATAGATTTCGGGTTTGAAGGAAATATCGATTCCTTAACAATTACACCTATCACTGAGCTTCCGGAAGATTTTACCTTCAAAATACTAAAAGACGCTAAAAAAGACACCCTACACTATTGGTTTAAACCCGCTATTGATGTTGAAGAAAAAGACACGCTGCATTTTTTGGCCTCCCAAAAAGGACAATTGGATACCTTGGTTGTAAAAATGCGCGATTTATTTGCAGATACTCTCCAGATTGCTAAATTATCCCCAAATGTTATTACCCCAAAAGACAGTATTAAATTAGGGGCAAATACTCCCATCGTTTCTTTTAATCCTGAAAAAATAGAAGTTTTGGATCGGGATTCAACGGCGATCTCTGTTATGGGATTTTTAAATGAAGCAAAAAATGAAGCTTCGCTTATTTTTCCAAAAAAAGATGATGATTCCTACCGAATTACAGTGCTGCCGGAAGCGGTTCAGGATTTTTTCGGAAAAACTAATGACACCCTACAATTTGCAGTAAAGACTAAAGTACTGTCAGACTACGGCACCCTTACTTTTACGCTTCAAAATATAAAAGAGTTTCCGGTTATTGTAGAGCTTGTGGATGAAAAATTCAAATTAATTGCTTCTGAATATTTAATAACAAATAAAGAAATTTACTTTGATTACCTGGAACCTGCCAAATACTATTTGCGGATTGTGTATGACACCAATAAAAATAAACAGTGGGACACCGGTAACTTTTTGAAAAAGATCCAGCCCGAAAAAATAGTGTATTACCCAAAACAAATTGAAGTGCGAAGTAATTGGGATATCAATGAGATATTTATTGTAGAGTAAAAGAATCTCTGTCTTTCAAGAAGCCTAAATAATTTCTATTTTCTTCGATATGTTCTTTTGAAAGGGTGATTGTTTCCACAAATTCTTTTTCAAAATCTTTGGAAGAAATTACATTCCCTAACACATCATATACTGCCGAATGACCTATATATTGGTGGCCACTTCCGTCCAATCCCACACGATTAACCCCAACACAATACGCCATATTTTCAATGGCACGTGCTTTTAAAAGGGCATCCCAAGCGGCAATTCGTTTCTCGGGCCAATTGGCAACATAGAGTAGTACGTCATAATCTTCCGTATTTCGTGCCCAAACCGGAAAGCGAAGATCGTAACAAATGAATGGGCAAATTTTCCAGCCTTTAAAATCTAATATTAATTTTTTGTCTCCTGAAGCATAAAACCTGTCTTCTCCTGCCAAGGTAAATGTGTGACGTTTATCATAGTAATAAAGGGTTGATGTTCCTTCCACCCAAAGCAACCGATTATAAAAATTTCCTGCTTCCTTAATAATCAAGCTCCCTACGATAGCAGCTCCTGTTTTTACAGATTGTTCTTGCATCCAAATCAAAGTGGGGCCATTCATAGGTTCGGCTAAATTAGCTGCATTCATGGTAAAACCCGTGGTAAACATTTCAGGAAGGATAATTACATCCGTATTTTCAGAAATAGTTGCTATTTTTTCTGAAAACATATGCCTATTGGCTTCGGGATTTTCCCAATGCTGTTGTGATTGTATAAGCGTAATCTTTAAATTATTCATTCCAACAAAACTATACATACTTTGGGAGCTTCTAAATGATTTTAGTAAAGCTCATAAAAAAAGCGGAACAGTAAAGTTACCATTCCGCCTTGAGATTTACAAAACATCCCCCTCAATCCCCCTTCAAAAGGGGGAAGATTCTTCTATTAAAAGCGGTCTAGATTCATTACTTTATCCCAGGCTTTGACAAAGTCTTTTACAAATTTTTCTTTCCCGTCGTTACTGGCATACACTTCAGCAAGTGCTCTTAAAATAGAATTTGACCCAAACACCAAATCTACCCGTGTTCCTTTCCATTTTGCAGCCCCTGTTTTACGGTCACGTCCTTCGTAAAGTGTTTTTGCATCATCAACAGCTTTCCATTCGGTCCCCATATCCAAAAGGTTTACAAAGAAATCGTTACTTAAAACCCCAGGTTTATGTGTAAATACCCCATGTGAAGAGCCTTCATAATTAGCATTCAACACACGCATTCCTCCCACAAGAGCCGTCATTTCCGGAGCGGTTAAGGTTAGTAATTGCGCTTTATCTACCAAAAGGTGTTCTGCAGGAATGCTATAGGTGTCTTTTGTGTAATTTCTGAAACCGTCTGCAAAGGGTTCTAACTCGTTAATACCTTCGATGTCGGTTTGACTCTGTAGTGCATCATTTCTCCCTGCTGTAAATGGAATACTTACTGAAACTCCTGCATCACTCGCCGCTTTTTCAACCGCAGCATTTCCTCCTAAAACAATAATATCGGCAAGGGATATTCTCTTCCCTCCCGAAGCTTTACTGTTGAATGATGCTGCGATTTTTTCTAGTACACTAATAGTATATGCTGCACCAACATTTGCTTTCCAACTTTTCATAGGCTCAAGGACAATACGAGCACCATTAGCGCCACCGCGTTTATCCCCTCCACGGAAGGTTGAGGCCGAAGCCCAAGCAGTATATACCAATTCTGAAACAGACAATCCAGCGTTTAGAATTTCTTTTTTCAATTCTTTTACATCGGTATCATCAACCAACTTGTAATCTACAGCCGGGATGGGATCTTGCCAAATTAAATCTTCTTTAGGCACTTCTGGCCCCAAATAACGCGATTTTGGTCCCATATCTCGGTGGGTTAATTTAAACCAAGCTCTAGCGTACGCCTCCGCAAATGCTTGAGGGTCGTTTAAAAATTTTCTAGAAATTTTCTCGTATTCCGGGTCAAAACGTAGTGACAAATCGGTTGTCAACATGGTTGGTTTTCGGTTAGGTCCACCAAACGGATCGGGAATAATAGCTTCGGCATCTTTAGCAACCCATTGATGTGCTCCAGCGGGGCTTTTGGTTAACTCCCATTCATATTTGAATAAAAATTTAAAGAAATCGTTGCTCCATTGCACGGGAGTACTTGTCCAAACCACTTCAAGCCCCGAAGTAATTGCATCTGCACCTTTCCCGGAACCGTGTTTGCTTGTCCACCCAAATCCTTGTAATTCCAAATCGGATGCTTCCGGATCTTTTCCTACTAAGCCGGCATCTCCAGCCCCATGAGTTTTACCAATGGTATGTCCTCCCGCAATTAAAGCCACTGTTTCTTCATCGTTCATGGCCATTCTTTTAAAAGTTTCACGGATGTCATGAGCCGCAGCAACAGGATCGGGGTTACCATCGGGACCTTCAGGATTTACATAGATAAGCCCCATTTGTACCGCCGCTAATGGGTTGTCTAAATCGCGTTCCCCTTTTTTACTATTAGCATAACGGCTATTGGGGGTATGGCTCAATGCCAACCATTCGGTTTCATTCCCCCAGTTTACATCCAAATCGGGTTCCCAAACATCTTCTCTTCCTCCCCCAAAACCAAAGGTTCTAAATCCTGCAGATTCTAAGGCTACATTCCCTGCCAAAATCATTAAATCTGCCCAAGAAATCTTTTGACCATATTTTTGTTTAATTGGCCAAAGTAATCTTCGTGCTTTGTCCAAGCTTACATTATCCGGCCAAGAATTTAAAGGTGCAAAACGTTGCTGCCCACGTCCACCACCACCACGTCCATCTCCGGAGCGGTAGGTACCGGCACTGTGCCACGCCATTCGGATAAATAACCCCGCATAGCTACCATAATCGGCAGGCCACCAGTCTTGTGAGTTGGTCATTACCTCTAGTAAGTCTTTTTTAAGGGCTGGATAATCCAGTTTTTGGAACGCATCAGCATAGTTGAAGTTTTCTCCCAAGGGGTTCGATTTTTCAGAATGCTGGCTTAGCAATTCGAGTTTCAATTGGTTGGGCCACCAATCTTTGTTGGAAGTCCCGTTTCCGGCAACTTGTCCCACAGATCCGTGGGAAAAAGGACATTTGCCTGTTTCGTTTGTTTTATTAGTATCCATGAAAGTGTAATTTATTCTAATTGAGTTTTAAAAGTAGCAACTATCTTTCTTTAAAGGAACAAAACTTAATTGTATGTACCAATAAAATGATTGATAAAACTTATAGAAACCTTAAAAACAAATAGAGAAATTATATTTGGTTTAGGATTGTTGCTGCTTGTTGCAATGTTTCTTCCGTTTTAGCGAAACACACTCTTAACTGCTTAAAATCCTCTTTATTTTTATTAAAAACCGAAGTTGGAATAGTAGCCAATTGATATTCTTTGGTTAATCTTTCGGCAAAGGCAATATCATTTTCAGAAGTAATTTCAGAATAATCCAACAACTGAAAATACGTCCCGGCAGAAGGCAAAAATTTGAAACGGGAATCTTTTATTAAATTTAAAAACGAATCTCTTTTTTGCTGATAAAAATGAGGAAGTGCCAAATACGGTTTCGGGTCTTGGAGATAGGCTGCCAACCCTTTTTGCATGGGATGATTTACTGAAAACACATTGTATTGATGTACTTTTTGAAATTCTTTCATAAGTGCTTCAGGAGCCACGCAATAGCCCATTTTCCAACCGGTATTGTGAAAGGTTTTCCCAAAAGAAGCGGTAATAAAAGTTCGTTGGGAAAGAGCTTCAAATTTTGCTACACTTTGGTGAATTTCACCATCAAAAATAATGTGTTCATAAACTTCATCACTTATTACAAGCAGGTCATGTTTTTCTACTATTTGCTGTAAATGAAGCACATCCTTTTCCGAAAAAATCATTCCACTAGGGTTATGCGGACTATTAATGATAATCATTTTAGTTTTTTCAGAAATAGTTATTTCCACCTCATTCCAGTCGGGTTGATAGAGGGGTGGCCGAAGTTGTATGGGTTTTGTAATCCCTCCAAATAATTCAATGGCAGGTTCATAGCAATCATACGCAGGCGCAAAAACAATCACCTCATCTCCTTTATGAATGGTTGCGGCAATGGCAGTAAAAATAGCTTGTGTAGCACCGGCTGTGATAGTAATTTCTTTAGCAGGGTGGTATTTTTTTGCGTAAAGTGTTTCCATTTTTTCTGAAATGCATTCCCGCAATTCCAAATCTCCTTGCATGGGGGCATACTGATTAAACCCATCTTTCATGGCTTTTGAAACGGCTTCCATTAATATTGGGTCACTTTCAAAATTTGGAAAACCCTGTGAGAGGTTTAGGGCGTTGTAATCGGCAGCCATTTTACTCATCACAGTAAAAATGGTGGTCTGTACGTTGGGGAGTTTGGAAATCATGGTATAAAAATAAAAAATCCCAAGTGGAAAACTTAGGATTTAATTTTTTAAAGTCATAAAGTTTTATCCCTTTAAACTCGCAGAAAGATACTCTCTATTCATTCTAGCAATGTTTTCCAATGAAATTCCTTTCGGGCATTCTACTTCACAAGCACCCGTATTAGTACAGTTTCCGAAGCCCTCTTTGTCCATTTGCTCAACCATATTTAATACCCGTTGTGTAGCTTCTACTTTCCCTTGAGGAAGTAATGCAAACTGGCTTACTTTGGCCGAAGTAAATAACATGGCACTGGCATTTTTACAAGCTGCCACACAAGCGCCGCAACCAATACATGTTGCCGCTTCAAAAGAAGCATCGGCGTCATCTTTATTAATAGGAATGGCATTAGCATCAATGGTATTTCCGGAGGTATTTACCGAAATATAACCTCCCGCCTGCTGAATTCTATCAAAAGCACTCCGGTCCACCATTAAATCCTTAATTACAGGAAACGCTTTAGCACGGAAAGGTTCAATAACAATAGTATCTCCATCCTTAAACATGCGCATATGCAATTGACAGGTAGTGACCAATCGATCGGGACCGTGGGGCTCACCATTTATTTGAAGCGAACATGCTCCGCAGATTCCCTCACGACAATCGTGATCAAATACCACGGGCTCTTCTCCTTTTTCAATGAGTTGCTCGTTCAACACATCCAGCATTTCCAAAAAGGACATATCTCCATCCACACCATCTATAGGGTAGGTTTGCATACTCCCTTTGGCCTCTGCGTTTTTTTGTCTCCAGATTTTTAAAGTTAACTTCATTAGTAAAAAGTTATAAGTTATTTGTTAATCGGAATTCTTTGCTTGCTTTAAATAATTTATGTATCCATTTAAAATTGCAAGACATTCAAACACCTGCTTTCTAAATTTTTGGTATTTATTTTCTAAAATATATTCTTCATCAAAAGCTGTAATAAGTTGATCCAATAATTCATACAAAGAACCTCTCGCAATTCTACAAAACTGAATATTTTCTTGATAATGAAATCTGCCAAATCCTTCAGCAATATTATGTGTTATCGAGCGAGATGCCCTTCTCATTTGAGAAATTAATTCAAACTTTTCATTTTTTGGAAAGCTTTTAATTAGTTCTTTAATATCATTTCTTAGAACTCTTGCCTTTTTCCAACACTCTAATTCTTCAAAACCATTAAAAGAAGCCATATAACTAATAACAAGTAACTATTTATAACTTCTTGTCTTTACTTCAATATTTTCGTATTCCAGATTCTCTTTATGCAATACTGCGTCACCGGGTTCTCCTTTGTATTCCCAAGCAGCAACATACATAAAGTTTTTATCGTCTCTCAAGGCCTCTCCATCTTCCGTTTGGTATTCTTCTCTAAAATGACCTCCACAGGATTCATTTCTATGCAAAGCATCTTTGGCAAACAATTCGCCTAACTCAAGAAAATCTGCCACGCGAGCTGCTTTTTCCAGTTCGGGGTTCATTTCGTCCATGCTTCCGGGAACTTTCACTTCTTTCCAAAATGCTGAACGAAGCTCTTTTATTTCTGAAATGGCTTCTTTCAATCCTTTTTCGTTACGTGCCATCCCTACTTTATCCCACATGATTTTTCCGAGGCGCTTATGGAAATGATCCACACTTTTGGTTCCGTTGTTATTAATCAGTTTTTCAAGCGTTGTTCTTACATTATTTTCCGCAGCTTCAAATTCGGGTAAATCGGTTGAGATTTTTCCTGTTCTAATATCTTTTGAAAGGTAATCCCCAATGGTATAAGGCAACACAAAGTAACCATCGGCCAATCCTTGCATCAAAGCACTTGCCCCCAGTCTGTTTGCCCCGTGATCACTAAAGTTAGCTTCTCCGGCTGCATAACACCCCGGAATGGTGGTCATTAAGTTATAATCTACCCATACACCACCCATAGTGTAGTGTACAGCTGGGTAAATCATCATGGGGGTTTTATACGGATTCTGATCTACAATTTTTTCGTACATCTGAAACAAGTTTCCATACTTGTTTTCAATTACTTTTTCACCCAATTCACGAATGGTGTCTTCGGAAGGATTTTCAATATGATGAATGGCCGCTTGCTCTTTTCCGTAACGCATAATGGCCGATTTGAAATCCAAATACACGGCTTCCCCTGTTTTGTTCACTCCAAATCCGGCATCGCAACGCTCTTTAGCCGCACGCGAAGCAACATCACGAGGCACTAAGTTTCCGAAGGAAGGATAGCGACGTTCTAAGTAGTAATCACGATCTTCTTCTTTTAAATCGGTTGGCTTTAATTTACCTTCTCTAATTGCGATGGCATCGTCCATTTTCTTTGGCACCCAAATACGCCCGTCGTTACGAAGCGACTCCGACATCAACGTTAATTTGGACTGGTGATCTCCCGAAACCGGAATGCAGGTTGGGTGAATCTGGGTATAGCAAGGGTTGGCAAAATAGGCTCCTTTTTTATGAATTTTCCACGAAGCCGTTACATTACTTCCCATGGCATTGGTAGAAAGGAAAAATACATTTCCGTAACCTCCCGTAGCAATGACTACAGCGTGCGCCGAATGTCTTTCCAATTTTCCGGTCACTAAATCTCGGGCGATAATCCCCCTGGCTTTTCCATCAACAATCACTAAATCGAGCATTTCGTGACGGTTATAGGCTTTAATTTTCCCACGGTTGATTTGTCGGTTCATCGCTGAATACGCTCCTAACAACAATTGTTGCCCTGTTTGCCCTTTGGCATAAAATGTTCGGGAGACCAAAACCCCTCCAAAAGAACGGTTATCCAGTAACCCGCCATATTCACGGGCAAAAGGAACCCCTTGAGCAACACATTGATCGATAATATTGGCTGAAACTTCTGCCAAACGATATACATTTTCTTCCCGAGCACGATAATCGCCTCCTTTAATGGTGTCGTAAAAAAGACGATAGGTAGAATCCCCATCCCCTTGATAATTCTTTGCGGCATTAATTCCTCCTTGAGCGGCAATAGAGTGTGCCCGACGTGGGGAATCTTGGTAACAAAATGTTTTTACGTTATAGCCTAATTCGGCAAGAGTAGCAGCAGCACTCCCGCCAGCTAAACCGGTTCCTACTACAATAACATCAATGTTCCG
>JAGQZA010000075.1 GCA_020435805.1 Flavobacteriaceae bacterium | reverse complement strand
AAAATTAAAACATTAAAGGGTTATCAAAAAACTTCTTAAAATAATTAAGCGTATTATTTGGATTCTTCTGGCATTGCTGGTATTGCTGGTTATTATTTTATCGATACCTGCCGTGCAAACAAAGATTGCCAAAAGAGTTACCGAAAGTCTTAACGAAACCTACGGAACCGATATTCAAATAGAACGTTTGGGGCTTAATTGGAAGGGCGAAGTGGATATACGAAATGTGTTTATTAGAGATCATCACAAAGACACTTTAATCTACACCGAAATTCTTCAGACTAATATTTTAAGCATCAAAAAACTAATCGATGGCGATCTTGATTTCGGGTTTCTGGAATTAGAAAACACCACTCTTTTTGTTAAAACCTACAAAGATGAAATGGATGATAACCTTACCGTATTTACGGATAAGTTTAATACGGGAGATACTACTGAAGTCAAGCCATTTCAGCTTCTTACAAACGATGTCTCACTCATAAATGCACATATAAGAGTGAGCGATGAAAATGAGGAAGTACCCGTAGCCGTAGATTTTAAAAATTTGAATTTAGACGCTGAAGATTTTCAAATCAATGGCCCCGAAATTACTGCCAATATCAACTCCCTTTCGTTTTTTGAAAGCAGAGGGATTGAAGTAAAAGACGCTTCCGTAGATTTTAAATACACCGAGACCGAAATGTTTTTAAAAGATCTGTATCTGGATACCGGAGCGTCGAAAATTAAAGGCACGGGTAAGCTCACTTTTGAAGATGGGATGGCAGATTTTATTAACAAAGTGATTCTTGAATTTGATTTTGACAAAACGACGATCTCTTCCAACGATCTCAATAAAATTTATCCGGAATTCGGCGAAGATTTAGAACTGCAGGTAGATGGTAATTTCAGTGGAATCTTGAATGATTTTAAATTTACCAAGGCAGATATTCGTTATGGAAACTCTCAATTTAAGGGAGACTTCACATTCAAGAATTTATTCAACGAAGAAATTTATATGGTGAAGGGAACCAACCATTATATTGCGACTAATTATTTCGATTTACGACGAATTTTACCCAATCTCATTGGGAAAGACTTACCCGTTGAACTAAAAAAACTGGGGAACTTTTCACTTAGTGGAGACAGTGAAATTAAAGGTGATGAATTAAAAACCAATAGTGCCATAAATACCGCCATAGGGAAGGCAAATGCCAATATTGAACTTGGAAATATCACCGATTTTAAAAATGCCTATTACAAAGGAACCGCCCAACTTACCCGTTTCAATATAGGAAAAATAGCCGAAACCACTTCCTTGGGCGAAATGAACGCAGACCTCACTTTTAACGGCCGGGGATTTACGGCAGCAACCATAAGCACCTTAATTCAAGGATCTATAGATAGTTTTGAGTTTGAAAATTATACCTATCAAAATATTACCGTGGAAGGAAATTTAAAAAATCCTAAATTCAATGGTAAATTGAACATTAACGATCCTAATCTTAAAATGAATTTTGATGGGTTGATAGACATTTCTGAAAAGTTTAATCAATACGATTTTGAAGCGGATATAGAATATGCCGAGTTGAATAAACTGAATCTCTTTACCCGTGATAGTGTTTCGGTTTTTGCCGGAAAGATTATTATGGATATGGATGGAACTACTATTAATGACGCTGTAGGAACCATTCAATTTTCAGAAACCTTTTATCAAACGCAAACCAAAGATTTCTTCTTCGATGATTTTACGGTAACTTCTACTTTTAATGATGAAGAACGAACTATTGAAATTAATTCGCCGGATATCATCAGTGGAAAAATACAAGGGAAGTTTTTGGTGGAAGATATCCCTTATTTATTTAGAAACTCCATAGGAAGTATTTACACCAATTACATTCCGCAGCAGGTAACCCCGGGCCAATACATTAATTACGAATTTAATGTCTATAATAAAATTGTGGATGTTTTTGTGCCGCAACTACAATTGGGGGAAAATACTAGAATTAAAGGCTCGGTTTTTTCGGACGAATCTAAATTTAAACTCGATTTTAAGTCGCCGGAGCTATTGCTTTACAAAAATTATTTTGGAAAGGTTAATGTAAAACTAGATAATGACAACCCTTTATTTAATGCCTATATTTCTGTAGATTCTCTTTATACCGGATCCTATAATTTGGTTGATTTAAATATCATCAACAAAACGCTTAACGATACACTCTATATTCAATCACAATTTGCAGGAGGAAAAGACCAAAGCGATCTTTTTAATCTTTCATTATACCATACTATTAATGAAGATGGGAATTCCGTAGTAGGGATTAAGCGTTCCAAAATTAATTATAAGGGCAACGATTGGTTCTTGAATAAGGAGAATAACAATTTGAATAAAATTACCTTCGATGATAATTTTAGAGATATCAAGCTCGACTCATTAACACTACGTCATAATGATGAATTAATTCAGTTGGCAGGCTTTAAAAAAGACTCGTCTGTAACTGATATGAAGCTCCAGTTTACGAATGTAGATTTAGGTAAAATTGCCCCCGAAATAGACAGCCTTAACTTAAAAGGGCGAATTAACGGGCATTTGGATTTTGTCAAACGGAGAGGGGCATTTTATCCGGATGCCGAAGTGGTTATAGAAGATGTTAATTTCAATACCATCGATTTAGGAGATTTAGAACTGAATATTAAGGGAAATACCAATCTTACCCAATACACTATTCACTCAAGCCTTATTAACGATAACGTAAGCTCTTTTAAAGCAGAGGGTACGCTGGATGTGGGTGAAGACCAATCACTTATTGATTTAGACGTTTCTTTATCCGATTTTAATCTGAAAGCCTTTAGTCCCTTCGGTGGTGATGTAATTACCAACCTTCGGGGGCTGGCTTCAGGAAAAGCCAAAGTAAATGGAAATTATAAGTCGCCGGACATCACAGGTCGAATAGATTTAGTTGAAACTGGCTTGAAAATACCCTATTTAAATGTGGATTTTAACATTGAAGATGATACTTCCGTCTTTCTTACCAAAGATATGTTCCGCATCAGTCCTACCTTTTTAACAGATACAAAATATGGAACTGTGGCCGAATTTGAAGGAAACGTAACCCACTCTAATTTTTCCAAATGGGCTTTGGATTTCGACTTAGAAACCATCCGTCTATTGGTGTTGGACACCCCAAAAGATGAAGATGCCTTGTATTACGGAACCGCTTTTATAAGTGGTACCTCTAAAATTGCAGGGCCTATTGACGAATTGGTAATTGACGTGGTAGCTACTACCGAAGCAGGCACCAAATTTAAAATTCCTATAAGCGATGCCGCTAGTATTGGTGACGATTCCTTTATCCGTTTTATTTCGCCGGAAGAGAAAAAAGCACGATTGGCAGGGGAGACCTTTGTTTCGGAAGAAATCAAAGGACTTTCTCTTAATTTTGAATTGGATATTAATGAAAATGCTGAAGTAGAAGTGCTTGTTGATCAGGTAAACAACTCTAATTTAAGAGGAAGAGGAGCCGGTATTTTATTATTGGAAATAAACACCCTCGGGAAATTTAAAATGTGGGGAGATTTCTTAATTATTGATGGTAAATACGATTTTAGGTATGCAGGATTGGTAGATAAAACCATTGATGTAGTCCCCGGAGGAAATATCACTTGGGATGGAGAACCAACCAAAGCTCGTTTAGACTTAACGGCAAAATATACGGTTTCTAATGTAAATCCTTCAGCATTATTGGATAATCCAAGTTTAAACAGTACTGTAAATGTCGATGTACTTTTAAATCTTACAGGAGAGATTATGCAACCCGACTTAGATTTTCAATTAAGCTTTCCGGGAGTTTCTTCAGCGGTAAGAGAAGAACTTGAAGATAAGATACGAGATAAAGAACAACGCCAAACGCAAGCCATTTTCTTGGCTTCCACCGGTTCTTTCCAAAGTGATGCCGCAGCAGGACAAAATGCCATAGCAGGAACATTAACAGAGCGAGTAAATAAGTTAGTAGCTGATATTTTTGCTGGAAATGATTCAAAATTTAAAGTATTGCCAACACTAAGTACACGGCAAACCTCTTTGAATGAACAAATAGAATATCAAGTTAATGTACAGCTATCAACAAAAATCTCAGAACGAATTCTAGTCAATGGCAAAGTAGCAGTCCCGGTGGGAGGAGCTAATGAATCTTCAGTAGCTGGGGATATTGAAGTACAATGGTTAGTTAATGATGACGGTAGTTTACGTATTAACTTTTTTAACCGTCAAGCCGATTTACAATTTATTGGAGAAGATCAAATTTTTGAGCAAGGCGCCGGAGTTTCCTATTCGGTAGATTTTGACACTTTTAGTGAATTAATGAAAAAACTCTTCAATAAAAAACTCACTATTGAAACCGAAAATGAGGTTCCTATTATCCCGGAAGATAATAATACCGACCACTTTGAAAATCAAGGTATAAAACCCGATGATCAGGAAATGCCTTAAAGAGAGGCTATCATCGATATTTCCACATTCACATACTTGGGCAAATTGGCCACCTCTACAGTTTCGCGCGCCGGAGCAGTAGCATCATCAAAATAGGTAGCATACACCTCATTTACTTTTCCGAAGTTTTTCATATCACTTAAAAAAATGGACGTTTTTAAAACGTTTGAAAAATCCATTCCGGCCTTGCTTAAAACGGCTTTCAAGTTTTCCATAACTTGTTTTGTTTCGGCTTCAATACTATCCATAACCAAAGAACCTGTTCTTGGATTAATAGCAATTTGTCCGGATGTAAATAGCAGGTTTCCATTTACGACACCTTGGCTATAAGGACCAATGGGAGCAGGGGCATTGGGGGTGTTGATTATTTTTTTCATAGATTTTTTGGTTTTATAAGGTTGAATTCTTTTAAAAAAGTTTAGAGTCTCCTATCGGCCTCACGTCGTTTATCGTATTTAATATCTTTCAAGATGCTTCCTTTAATTCCTATAAAGAAATTCCAGGAAGTGTTATACGCTCCAATCGGCGTCCAATTAAAGCGCATAGTCCAGCTGTCTAAATCCCTCACAAAGCCCAATTGGGTAAGTGTTATCCCTTTGTTTTTTAAATCGTACCCGGATGAAAGCCGAACACTCCATTTGGGAGAAAGCTCAAAATTGGAACTCATCATAATCGATTGGGAGGAAATTTCATTTTGCCGCTGATTATTGGAATAAGTTAGGGTATAAGCAAGCCGTAAATCCCATGGGATATCATATTGATACCAAGATTTTTCGTTAGTTTTATTTTTCTTGTCAATAGGAGTGGGGCTTAGATCGTTAAATTCTTCCGGTTTTCCGAATAAATCATCGGGACGGCCACCGTTTCGGAAGGTATCACTATTATAATCTTCTGTATCTTCCTCCTTTTTTACAAAATCCTTACTGGAGAAGGAATAATTAAAGCTGATGTTTCCGTTGGTTAATCTAAAAAGACTCCCCCCATTTTCAATATTGAAGGTGTTTATTCTTCGGTTAGAATTATCTAAAGCGTAAGGATCCAAAGAGCCATTAAAATTTAAATCCAATTTTTTAATAATGGGAATACTTCCTGTTACCTGTACGTTACTCCATTTAAGTGAATCTGCCGTAAAATTATAACTCGTCGAAAAATTTAGATTATTAAGAAGCGCCAACTTTTTGGGCTCTATGGCGGTTGTGTCTTTGTCCCTAACTTTTGCCTCAAGGGTGTTACTTAACGCAAAGCTCATACTGCTGGAATATAACTTACCCGGAGCGCCATAAAGGGTATTTTCGAAACGGGAATATTCAACTACTTGGTCATTAACTTCAGGATCTGCTGAAACTACAGTATATTCATCATAGAATTGGCGAAATCCCGGACTAATACTATAACTTACAGAAGGTCTCATTACGTGACGAATAGCTTGAATTTTTTTATCTTTTCCAAAGTTAAAGGTGCCATAAACGGTAGTTCCTAAACCCGTTGAAAATCCATAGGTTCGGTAACTGTCAAATCCTGAAATAGTATCTTGAATTATAGCTCCGGCACCTTCATTGGCAGTTTCGTCATAGCTTCTTCGAATGGTTTTTCCTACCCAAGTTTCTTGATAATTAGTACTCAACGATAAACTTAAATATTTAAGGACTTTAAAATTGGTGCTAATGGGGATGGTATGTCGTGCCCCAATTTGGGCTCCTTCAAACATTTCCTTTTTGAAAAATAACGAATCGGTTGTTTGTATTCGGTTTTCGGCAGTGACATTATACTGCAAATTGATGTTATGAAAAGCCCCTTTTTTAACTCCAGATTTTGGTGCAAATGGGAAGATACGGGCAATACTGGCATTAAGATTAGGAAGTGACATATTTATCACTTCCGTTTGGGTATTTTGACTATGTGTTCCGGCAATGGTAAACTGTATTTGTGGTTCGGTTTCAAAACTCTTTGAATAAGAAATCGAAGAACTTAACGTATTTACCAACTGACTCGCATTATTGGTTTGGTTAATGGATTGTTGCAAATACCTACTACTTCCTAAATTTACCGAAGCACTAAAACGCGAACTGGGATTTACCTTTGCATCTTGACTGTGACTCCACCTAATATTATACAGAGAACTTTGCGAAAAATCTGGAAAACCACGCTCACTGTTAATTAAATTTTCATAGCGAAAACTCACATTTCCACGAAACTTGTATCGCAATGCATAATCACTGTCAAAACGTAATCCATAACTGCCATTGGTGTAGTAATCTCCTAAAATGGTTAAATCCACATAATCATTCAAGGCAAAATAATAGCCTCCATTTTGCAGGAAAAATCCACGGTTGTTATTTTCCCCAATATTGGGCAATAAAAACCCGGAGGTTCTATCTTCCGAAAGTGGAAAAAAAGCAAAAGGAAGACCAATGGGGGTAGGTACATTGGCAATATACATATTGGTTAAGCCGGTAACTACCTTTTTTTGAGGGACAAATTTAGCTTTTCGAGTATAGAAATAATATTCGGGATCTTCAATATCTTCAGCTGTAGTAAATTTGATATTTCGCATATAATAGACCGAATCATTTTCCTTTTTGGTAATCTGCGAAATCACATTCATTTCATTCTGAAATGTTCTGGAATTATATACAATGGCTTTTTTGGTAGTAAAATTAAACCGAATGGAATCGGGCTCTACCTTATTGGATCCTTCCACAAATACGGGTTTTTGACTATAAACCCCAGAACTGTCTATACCTTTGGCAGTGACTTCATTTTTATTGTAATCCAAAATAATTAATCCGGCATCAATACGGTAGGTTTGGTAGGTAATAAATGCCTTATTGTACATATATACCTTACCCGTTTTTTTGTTCAAATACACATAATCTTCGCCATAATATTCTACCACATCTTTTAAGATTTCTTCTTTGGTTTGAAGGCTATCACTTTTAATGGTATCTGTTACAACTTCCGTAAAGATAAGAGGGTTTACCGTAAGGGTATCTATGGGTTTTATGGAAAGGGAATCTTCTTTTGAAGGGATTACAATAGAGCCCTGATCTACCGGATCTTGCGAAAATGAAAGCGTACTGCAAAAAAGCAGAACTAACGTTGCGGCGTAAAAGAAGAAGTGCTTATGTTGCAATGCTTTCAGTCGATTTTATTGTAAACAACTTTTTTAATAAGTTCCCAGAAATCGCTCGGGAACAAGCTGTCTATTTCATAAATTGGCTTAGTTTTTGAATCCCAAAATTACACATATTTTTTGGCTTGTTTTTCAAATACTAAAATTTTAAAAATATCAAAGTTCACAGGTCGTTATATTACTATGCAAACGAAACGATTATTTATTTTCTTGCTTTTTTTAGGAATACTGGGCTTCTTTTCTTTTTCCAACATCAATAACCCTGCCCAAAAACCCTTCATTGTAGTTCTGGATGCAGGCCATGGAGGAAAAGACCCTGGCAATAAAGGTAATGGGTTTATAGAGAAAGACATTGTGCTGGATGTGGTGTTGCAAGTAGGTGCCCTTTTGGAAAAGGAACCGAATTTTAAAGTTATCTATACACGTAAAACCGATGTTTTTATTGAATTAAATGAAAGAGGCCCCGTGGCTAATAGAGCAGATGCCGATTTATTTGTGTCCATTCATTGCAACTCCCACAATACGCAAGCCTATGGCGCCGAAACTTTTGTTATGGGAGTCGATAAATCTGGTAAGAACCTCGAAACCGCCAAAAAGGAAAATGAAGTTATTTTCCTAGAAGATAATTACGAAGAAAAGTACGCTGGTTTCAATCCCAACGCTCCCGAGTCACTTATTGGCCTATCCCTCATGCAGGAAGAATATTTAGACCAAAGCATTATGTTGGCAGGGCTTATTCAAAATAATTTTGTGAATAACCTAAAGCGAAAAGACCGCAGTGTAAAATCGGCTCCATTCTGGGTGCTGCACAGTTCGTATATGCCTAGCGTGCTAATTGAATTGGGCTTTTTAACGCATAACACCGAAGGGAGTTATGTCAATTCCAAAAAAGGGAGAAAAGAAATGGCCCAAGAAATTGCGAATGGTATTATTTCATACCGTAAAAATATAGCTTTAGCCACTAATAATGCTCAAAATCCTATTATTACCAAAGAAGAAATTAACGAAGCCATAGAAACTACTGAAGAGAAAATCTACAACGAGGTAGTGTTTAAAGTTCAGCTTGCTGCCAGCAGTAAAAAACTGGATCCTAAACCCCAAAATTTCAAAGGATTGGAGGATGTAACCCGAAATAAAGAAGGCAATCTCTACAAGTATTATTACGGAGATACTTCAGATTACAATAAAATCCAGCTATTAAAAACCTATGCTCAGGAAAAAGGATATCCTTCGGCATTTGTTGTTGCCTTTAAGAAAGGGGAGAAAGTGAAACTTTCTGAGATACTTACTTCCGAAGACCAATAATCATTAAGAGATGACCATTTCAGGAAAATTTAACCCACCCTTAGCATATTTATTTCTAACTTTGTCGCTAACCATAAAAACGTAACATTTGAAGCTGTCGAGAGAAGTAAAAACCGGAATTTTTGCCATTGTATCCATCTTACTCTTCATTTTGGGCTATAATTTTTTAAAGGGCACCGAACTTTTTAATAAACCGCGTGAATTTTACGTCGCCTATGACAATGTGGGAGGGCTGGTGCTTACAGCCCCGGTAACAGTAAACGGATTAAAAGTTGGGAAGGTTAAAGAAATTTACCTCGCCAATAATAAAGGAGGAAAAGTGATTGTAAAGTTTGAAATTGAAAAAGACTTTCAGTTTTCAAAAACAAGTATTGTAAAGATTTATAGCAGCGGACTCATTAGTGGGAATAATTTGGGGATTATCCCCGATTACAGTTCGAAGGAAATGGCACAGCCAAACGATACCTTAAAAGGGCAAATTGACCCCGGAATGGTGGACGGGCTTCTGGAAAAATTCGACCCTCTTGAAAAAAGTATCAGTTCCACTTTAATAAAACTAGATTCAGTTTTAGGAGACCTCGATCAAGTGATGGACAACCAGACGAAAGTGAATTTAAGGGAAAGTATTGCCAAATTAAATACAACTATGGCATCTTTCAATGGAGCAGCCGCAAATTTGAATTCCTTATTGGCAACCAATAAAGACAAGCTCAACAACACATTTACCAATTTAGAGACAACTACTGAAAATTTTTCTCAATTTTCTGACTCTCTCGCACAACTGGAAACTGGAAAAATGATGAAAGAATTACAGGGAACTATTTCTAAATTTAATGCTATTGCTTCCCAAATTGAAAATGGGGAAGGTAGCGTGGGGAAACTATTAAAAGACGAACAACTATATAATAATCTGGAAGGAGCCTCACGCCAACTGGAGCAATTGCTTCAGGATTTGAAATTAAATCCTAAGCGATATGTACATTTCTCGTTATTCGGGAAAAAAGCAAAGGTATTCAACCCACCCACAGAACCTGAACAATGATAGCATATCTACCCAACATACTATTTATTGTAATTTTAGTTTTTGGAATTGGGTATTTCACAAAAAATGTCCGTAAAATCATCCGTAATATAAAATTGGGACAACCCGTGGATGCTTCCGATAACAAGGGGCAACGCTGGAATAATGTAATACGAATTGCATTGGGGCAAACTAAAATGGTCGTTCGTCCTGTTCCCGGATTACTGCATCTTATTGTTTATTTGGGTTTCATCATCATTAACATTGAAGTACTGGAAATCATTATCGATGGTGTTTTTGGAACACATCGCATATTTTCTTCTTTGGGAGGATTTTATGGGTTTTTGATTGCTTCCTTCGAAATTTTAGCAGTTTTGGTGTTCGTTTCTGTCATTGTATTTTGGCTTCGCCGAAATATCCTGAAACTACAACGCTTTTGGAAACCTGAAATGAAAGGCTGGCCCAAAAATGATGGGAATTTCATCCTTTATTTTGAAATGATTTTGATGACCCTTTTCCTTGTTATGAATGCTACCGACGTGCATTTTCAGGAAATGAATAATGGCAATATTATTTCAAAGTATATCACGGGGTGGTTTAGCAATACTTCATCGGGAACACTACACATTATTGAAAGGACCGCATGGTGGCTACATATTGTGGGAATTCTAATATTCTTGAACTATCTGTACTTCAGCAAACATCTGCACATCATTTTAGCTTTTCCCAATGTTTATTATGGAAGTGTACAACCCAAAGGAAAATTTAAAAACCTTCAATCGGTAACAAACGAGGTAAAATTAATGTTGGATCCCAGTGCCGATCCTTATGCCGCTCCGCCGGAAGGTACAGAAACTCCGGCTAAGTTTGGTGCCAGTGATGTCATGGATCTCACTACAACACAATTGCTTAATGCCTACACCTGCACCGAATGTGGTCGTTGTACCAGCGAGTGTCCTGCCAATCAAACGGGGAAAAAATTGTCTCCACGAAAAATTATGATGGATACCCGCGACCGATTGGAAGAAGTGGGAAAACAACTTGATAAAAAAGGAGCTT
>JAGQZA010000074.1 GCA_020435805.1 Flavobacteriaceae bacterium | reverse complement strand
TAAATTATATTTTATAAAGTTATAGTTTATATAATTTGAAAGAAAAATATACAGATTTAGTTTTAATCCATGACATTATTTACATTTGTAATACCAAAAGTGATAAAGCCTAAAATTACAATGATAAACAGTCAAGATTTTGCGAAAAGACTTCAAAAGATTCTGGATTTTTACAGCATATCTGCCACTGCTTTTTCAGATAAATTAAATTTTAATCGATCTACTATTTCACACCTCTTATCCGGAAGAAACAAACCCAGTTTAGAATTCATTTTAAAAGTTTTGCACGAATTCCCCGAAGTAGAATTGTACTGGCTCGTTAATGGAAAAGGCTCCTTCCCTGCTACAGCATCAAACATAGAAAAGGCGATTTCTCCTTTAGCGGAAGAAAACTTTAAAACTCAAAAAGAACTACCCTTATTTGCCCCTTCAAAAGCAGAACTTGCCGTAAATTCAACCAAAAGTGAAATTGACCGCATTGTAATTTTTTTTAAAGACGGAAGTTTTCAGTCTTACGAATAGCTAACTTTTGCTTAATTTTTCAGAACTTGCACGCATGAAAATAGCAAAGTATATATTGATTCTATGGGCATTGAGTAGCATTTCTTGCATTTCCAAGGAAAAGAATTGCACCAACTTCAAAACAGGAACATTCACTTTTGAAACATTAGTGGGTACCGAAATGGAAACGACCACTTTTGTTAGAAACGACACAATTGAAATTGACTATTTTCGTGGGAAAGCAGACACATCAAGCATTCGGTGGATTAATGATTGCGAGTACATTGTTAAAAAGCTGCATCCAAAAAATATGGCAGAGCAGAAAGCAGTTCATATGCAAATTATGCTAACCAACGGCAATCAATATACATTCGATTATAATATAGTTGGCCAGACCCAGAAAAAAAGAGGAACTGTTACAAAAATTAAAGGGTGACTTCTTTTTGAGCTGTAACAGTATCGTACTGAAGTGTTTTTTTCTTAAAAACTTTTTCTTCCTCACAAAAATAACTGCAAAAATCTATGGGGTTCATATAAAGATGCAACGTGGTGGCTCTATCGTTACTGTTATTAACCAACACATGAAAGCCCATTTTATCATCCATATACGTTAGTTTTCCCGGACTTAAATTAGTACATAAAGTTTCAACAAGGTTTTCATTTTTGAAATCAAATCGTTTTTCACTTATGCTACCCTTTACTTGATAGACCCAGCATTTTTGCCCATCATGATCATGTATAGGTGTTGCATCATTTACATTCCAGCATAAGAGTACCAATTCGTATTTTGAAGTACGCACAATACAATTACGGGTGTACCCTTTAGATTTCCAGCTTTCGTATGGTGTTAGCTCGTTGTAAGGCAATTGCAAGTTCTTCAATACCGTTGGATACTCCTCGTTAGAGCAGTTTTCCAAAGCTGAAATTAATTCTTGAAGGGTGTATATAAAATTCATAATCAAGTGAAAATACTTTTTTTCTTTTTAAAGAATTAAAGTTAGTTTTACAAAAATTGAAAATCTTGCAACTTAGTAAATATACGAGGGTTTTTAATTTTTGGGTAATTCCAAAATAACCATTTATGCAAAAAACGCTTACACTCTTTCAAGAAATTGCAACCATGCTATTATTGGAAGAACAAAACAACCCGATGGCTCCTTTTGTAGCTTCGGAAGATTTGTTCGAAACCTTAGATATTTCATTACAAGAAAATCCGCTTTTGGAGGAAGATTTTGTCTGTACTTTGAAAGATTTAATTGCCAAAACCCCTAAAACAGCGACTCATGCTTTTTTTAATCAATTATTTGGTGGGCGAAACGAAAAGGCAGTTTTAGGAGATTTACTTTCGGTATTGCTCAATAATAGCATGTACACTTACAAGGCGGCGGGAGTGCAAATTGGGGTGGAAAAGGCAATTATTGAAAAAGTAAATTCACTATTGGGTTGGAATAAAAATAGTGGAGGAACCATTGCGGCCGGAGGCTCCATGACCAATTTTATGGCCATGCTTATGGCGCGGGATTTTAAGAATTCAGCCATCCGGCAAAAAGGGATTACGCAAAAAATGACCGTTTATACTTCTGTAGAATCTCATTACAGCATCCCGAAAAACGCTTCTTTTTCAGGTATAGGAAGAGAACAGGTGCGTTATATTCCGGTGAATGAAAAGGGCGAGATGAATGCTTCAAAGCTACTTGAAGTCATTGAAAATGACTTAGAAAATGGTTTTTTACCCACCATGGTCAATGCCACCGCCGGAACTACTGTTTTAGGTGCTTTTGATATAATTCTTCCTTTGATAGAAATCTGTAAAAAATATGCCATTTGGCTTCATGTGGACGGTGCTTATTGTGGTTCGGTGCTTTTCAGTAAAAAGTATCGGCATTTAATTGAAGGAGTGGCAGCGGTAGATTCCTTTAGCTTCAATGCCCATAAAATGATTGGAACTCCCCTTACCTGCTCTCTGCTTCAGGTAAAAGAAAAAAAATATTTATATCAATCTTTTGCCAATGAAGCCGAGTATTTATACCAAACCGATGAAGATGATTTCAACCCAGGAAAAACTTCTTTGCAATGTGGGCGAAGAAATGATGCGTTGAAATTTTGGACGCTATGGAAAAGTGTGGGTACAAAGGGATTGGAAACCATTGTGGACAAACAATTTGAATTGGCTGATATTGCCCGAAACTATGTAGAAAGTCACCCGGATTACACCTGTTACAGTTATGAAAATTCCATTTCGGTGTGTTTTAATTATAAAGGAATTTCGGCCCGCGATTTGTGTCGTGAATTGTATGAGCATTCGCAACTTTTAGTGGGCTACGGAACCTTTAACAATCAGGAGTTTATACGGTTGGTCACTGTTAATTCACAAAATGAAAAAGAAGATATTCTGAATTTTTTCAAAGTAATTGAAAATTTTGTAGCTGAAAATCAGGCTCTTTTTGCCCTTCCGGCTAAAACAAACTAGTCTGCCCCTCTTCATCCATTTGCGGAGGCGTATCATCTTCTGAAGGGAGATTATTTAAAGAATTTTCAATAGTATCTTCCGTATCCTCTTCATTTACTTCCTCTTCATCCACTACTTCCATTTCCTCTGTCGGGATGGGCTCTGGAGGCGAATACGGTAATGATTCCAAAGGATTAATTTCCAAAACTTTTTCCTTTGTTAATTGGTTTCCCATAGCGGTAATTCCCTTCACGGCAATAAATTCTTCCAAATTTATCTCCAAATTGTCTTTTCGGTCTTTGCCACGATCTTTTACAAAAACTACTTCGGCCATGGGGCGGTAATCGGTAAAGATTTTTTCCAAATAGGACTTGGGGTGTTCGGTAATAATCAATTCTTCTCTATCGGGAGAATCAATCAAAAACCGTTTTACATAAAACAATTCTTTTTCACCTTCCCAATAGATTACGGAAAGCGGCTTTTGGGGCACCCATTTTTCCAACACTATCATATCGTCATCAAAGTGCATTGTAAGTTCAGGAATAGCAGTCTTTACAATGCCGTTTTGTTTCACGATAAGAATTCTGTCTTCATTGGTAAATTCACCCAGCAGTTCCCCTCTTCCATCTACATTTAATCGCTGTACCGTATCGTCAAACCAAATTTTACGGGGCTTCAACGTAGAAAGCCCTTTTTCTTTTAATTCAATTCGTTTTACGGCGTATTTGGTAACAATATTTCCTTTTGAATCTCGGCCCTTCACCAATATATCGGCAAAATCGAGATCCCATTTCAACTTTTTGATACTACCCGATTGCCGCAATAACACCGTAACTACTTCAGCTTCACCGTTAGGATTGGCCGTAAAATACAACACTTTAGAGCCTGCACTTCCTGAAGTAAGATCGTATTCTCTGTCGCGAGTTATCCCGGTTACCGCAAAACGTTTAACATAGGTGGCGCCACGGGATCCGTCTTTATAAATGAGGTTGTAAATGGTGCGTTTGTCCTTCTTTTTAAAGACTGCCACGTGAATAATTCCTTTGCCAACAAAGGTTTTATCACTTACTTTGGTGACCACCATTTTACCATCTTCCGTAAACACGATAATATCATCAATATCGCTACAATCGGTAACATATTCATCTCTTCGCAAGCCCATTCCCACAAAGCCTTCTTCTCTATTTACGAAAAGTTTGGTATTTCGAATCACTACTTTGGTAGCTTCAATATCATCGAAGATTCTAATTTCACTTTTGCGCTCTCTACCTTCGCCGTAGTCTTTTTTAAGTCTTTTGAAATAATCGATGGCATAAGCAATTAGATTCTCTAAGTGATACTTCACTTGAGCAATGCTATCTTCCAGCGATTCAATTTTTTGCTGTGCTTTATCAATATCGAATTTTGAAATACGCTTGATACGGATTTCCGTTAAGCGAACAATATCTTCTTCGATAACCGGGCGTTTTAAATGCTTAATATGAGGCTGCAGCCCCTTATCAATAGCCAAAATTACCCCTTCCCAAGTTTCTTCTTCTTCAATATCTCGGTAAATTCGGTTTTCAATAAAAATACGTTCCAACGAAGCAAAGTGCCACTGTTCTTCCAGTTCATCCAATTGGAATTCCAGTTCGCGTTTCAGCAATTGAACGGTCCTATCGGTAGAGCGTTGCAACATTTCAGAAACACCAATAAAAAGGGGCTTGTTATCTTCAATAACACAACCCAATGGCGAAATAGACGTTTCGCATCCCGTAAAAGCAAAGAGTGCGTCAATGGTTTTATCGGGCGAAATTCCGGGCGGCAAATGAATCAAAATTTCCACTTGTGCGGCGGTATTGTCCTCAATTTTCTTGATTTTTATCTTGCCCTTTTCATTGGCTTTTAAAATCGTATCAATAAGATTGGAAGTATTGGTTCCAAATGGAATTTCATTAATCACCAAGGTACTTTTATCCAACTGACTAATAGAAGCTCTACTCCTAATTTTACCTCCGCGAAGTCCGTCATTATAAGCCGTAACATCCACAATACCACCGGTAGGAAAATCTGGGAACAGTTTGAATTTTTTACCTTCCAAATGCTTTATGGAGGCCTCTATAAGCTCTACAAAATTATGCGGAAGTATTTTGGTGGAAAGCCCTACCGCAATCCCTTCGGCGCCTTGCGCCAAAAGCAACGGAAACATGACCGGAAGGTTGATAGGCTCTTTTTTTCTTCCATCATAGGAAGCTTGCCAATCGGTGATTTTAGGGTTGAACACCACATCCAAAGCAAACTTTGACAGCCTTGCTTCAATATAACGTGGTGCTGCGGCACTATCTCCTGTATAAATATTTCCCCAGTTTCCTTGGGTATCTATCAATAAATCTTTTTGCCCTATCTGCACCATAGCGTCCCCAATACTGGCATCGCCGTGGGGATGGTATTGCATGGTGTGCCCCACAATATTGGCTACTTTATTATAGCGGCCATCGTCCAATTCTTTCAAAGAATGCATGATACGGCGCTGTACCGGTTTAAAACCGTCTTCAATGGCAGGGACGGCACGCTCGAGAATAACATAACTGGCATAATCCAAGAACCATTCGCGATACATTCCGGTTACCTTAATGATGGTATCACCACTAGTATCTTCGTGTTCTCCCAAATAGTCTGGAGTAGAAGAAAATGCTTCCTCGTTATGTTCTAGTTCGTCGCTCATTAATTATTCCTCCACTTTATCCAGTTCCACTTTTAAATTTTCAATGATAAATTCTTGCCGATCAGGCGTATTTTTCCCCATGTAGAAACTAAGCAGTTCTTCAATACTCATGGCTTTATCCAGCATGACAGGCTCCAACCGAATGTCATCCCCAATAAAATGACTAAACTCATCCGGAGATATTTCACCCAATCCTTTAAAGCGGGTGATTTCGGGTTTCGGCTTTAATTTTTCAATGGCGTTAATGCGTTCTTCTTCGGAATAACAATAAATGGTTTCCTTTTTATTTCGCACGCGGAATAAAGGGGTTTGCAAAATATACAAATGCCCTTCTTTAATTAATTCAGGAAAAAACTGAAGAAAAAAGGTAATTAACAATAATCGAATATGCATCCCGTCCACATCGGCATCGGTAGCAATTACGATATTGTTATACCGAAGGTCTTCCATAGATTCTTCAATATTCAATGCGGCTTGTAAGAGGTTGAATTCTTCGTTTTCATACACAATTTTCTTGCTCAATCCGTAACTATTTAACGGCTTTCCTTTTAAGCTGAAAACAGCCTGTGTATTAACGTCCCTACTTTTGGTAATACTTCCGCTGGCAGAGTCACCCTCGGTAATAAAAAGGGTAGATTCCAGATTGCGTTCGTTTTTTAAATCGCCCAAATGAACTCTGCAATCGCGCAATTTTTTGTTGTGTAAACTTGCTTTTTTAGCACGGTCTTTGGCTAATTTCCGAATTCCGGAAAGCTCTTTCCGCTCGCGTTCGGCTTGCATTATTTTTCGCTGCAATTGCTCTGCCGTTTCCGGATTTTTATGCAAATAATTATCCAGTTGGGTTTTTATAAAATCATGGATAAAAGTCCGTACTGTTGGAAGGTCTCCACCCATATCTGTAGAGCCCAATTTCGTTTTGGTCTGGCTTTCAAAAACGGGCTCCATGACCTTTACACTCACTGCCGAAACAATAGACTTACGCACATCACTGGCTTCGTAATTTTTTCCGTAGAATTCACGAATAGTCTTTACTACCGCTTCCCGAAAAGCATTTAAATGGGTTCCTCCCTGCGTGGTGTTCTGTCCGTTTACAAAACTGTGATATTCCTCACTGTATTGGGTTTTACTATGCGTAAGTGCCACTTCAATATCCTCTCCCCGAAGATGAATAATAGGATACACCATGTCTTCCTGCGACATATTATCCTCCAGCAAATCTTTTAAACCGTTTTCTGAAATATATTTTTCGCCATTAAAATCTATGGTCAATCCCGGATTGAGATACACATAGTTTTTAAGCATTTTTGAAACGTACTCGGTGCGAAATTTGTAGTTTTTGAAGATTTCATCGTCCGGAATAAATTCCACTTTAGTCCCTTTGCGTTTGGTAGTCTCCTCTAGCGGGCCGTCAAGAACGAGATCTCCTTTGGAAAATTCGGCCGTTTTTAATTGATTGTCCCGTACCGATTCTACTTTAAAAAAGGAAGAGAGTGCATTTACCGCTTTCGTCCCTACTCCATTCAATCCTACCGATTTCTTAAAGGCGCGACTGTCGTATTTTCCTCCGGTATTCATTCGGGAGACTACATCTACTACTTTACCCAGCGGAATACCTCTACCAAAATCCCGAACTTTAACTTCTTTGTCTTTAATTCGAATTTCAATAGTCTTTCCGGCACCCATAACAAATTCGTCAATACAGTTATCAATAACTTCTTTCAGAAGGATATAGATTCCGTCATCTGGGGAAGAACCATCGCCTAACTTGCCAATATACATTCCCGGACGCATACGGATATGCTCTTTCCAATCGAGAGAGCGAATGTTATCCTCGGTATATTGTGTTTCAGCCATTGGGGTAAGTTCTAAGAGTGGCTAATATAGAATTTCAGTATAAAAATTAAAACCCAAACGTGCTAAAGTAATTAACAAAATAGGACTGAAATTGTTAAGAAAATAGGGCTTCACGTTTTTTTATTGCTACGGAATTAGCTATCTTCAAACCTTTAAAAACAATCTTTTTTGAATATGAAAAAAAATTATCTTTTCATTCCTGCTTTCATCGTAACTTTCCTATTCGTTTCTTGTTTAGGTAAAGGAAAAAATGAAGATTACCGAACTGAATCTGCGCTGGATTTGTACCAATTGGAGATTCCCAAATATATGACGGTTACTTCGGGACTTAATGAAGATGCCTCGATGCAGTTTCAAAATATTTATAAAGAAACCTATCTTGCTGTTATTGAAGAACCTAAACAGGATTTTATAGATACTTTTAAAGAATTAGAAGATTACGACGACAGTAAATCTCCTGCCAAAAATTACGAAACCATTCAAATGAATTTCTTTACCGACGGGATGAAAATAAACCGTATGGGGGAACCTCAAAATCTTAAAATAAATGGGCTGGATGCTCAACAGGTTGAATTTGTAGGAAGGGTTCCTGATATTGATTTTGACATCTTTTACCTTATGACTTTCATTGAGGGAAAAGAAACCTTATATATGATGATGACTTGGACTTTAGGCACCAATGAGAGCACCTATAAAGAGACGTTTAAACATATGGCCGAAAG
This sequence comes from Flavobacteriaceae bacterium, assembly GCA_020435805.1. Lineage (GTDB taxonomy): Bacteria > Bacteroidota > Bacteroidia > Flavobacteriales > Flavobacteriaceae > Halomarinibacterium. The sequence continues at coordinate 2,784 of JAGQZA010000074.1, read as the reverse complement.
CTTCGAAGAATTATAAAAAAACACCGTATCAATAAAAAAGCGACTTTTTAAGTCGCTTTTTTTTATACATTAAATCGAAAGTGCATCACATCGCCGTCTTGTACAATATATTCCTTCCCTTCAACTCCCATTTTTCCGGCTTCCTTCACTTTTACCTCGCTTCCGTAGGAAACATAGTCATTATATTTTATTACTTCGGCACGGATAAAGCCTTTTTCAAAATCGGTATGGATAACACCGGCAGCTTGCGGTGCCGTAGCTCCCACAGGAATGGTCCACGCCCGCACTTCCTTTACTCCTGCGGTAAAATAGGTTTGCAGATTCAATAACTTGTAGGCGCCACGAATTAGTTTTGCCGAGCCGGCTTCTTCCAATCCTAAATCCTCCAAAAACATTTGGCGCTCTTCGTAAGTCTCTAATTCGGTAATATCTGCTTCCGTACCCACGGCCAAAACCAATACTTCGGCATTTTCACCGGCAACCGCCGCTTTTACTTTTTCAACATACCCATTTCCTGTTGCCGCAGCATCCTCATCTACATTACAAACGTACATCACGGGTTTGTCTGTAATGAGTTGGGCAGGCTTAATATATTCTTCTCTTTCTTCTGAAGATAGTTCTATCGCTCTTACCGAAATACCGGCCTCTAATCCTTTTTTTACTTTTTCAAGAGCCTGCTGTTCTTTTTGCGCTTCTTTATTTCCCGTTCGAGCTGCTCTGGATACTTTTTCAAGTCGTTTCTCAACGGTCTCTAAATCCTTCAGTTGTAACTCTATATCTATGGTTTCTTTATCCCGAATAGGATTCACGCTTCCATCCACATGAACAATATTGTCATTATCAAAACAGCGCAGCACGTGTAGAATCGCATCGGTTTCGCGAATATTCCCTAAAAACTGATTTCCCAAACCTTCCCCTTTACTGGCTCCCTTTACCAGGCCTGCTATATCTACAATCTCTACCGTAGCAGGTACAATTCTTTCGGGTTTTACCAATTCTTCCAATTTCAATAACCGATGATCGGGCACGTTAACGACCCCAATATTAGGTTCAATGGTACAAAAAGGGAAGTTAGCACTCTGTGCCTTTGCATTTGACAAGCAATTAAATAAAGTCGATTTTCCTACATTAGGTAAGCCTACAATTCCAGCCTTCATGAATAACTATAGTTTATTTTGAAGCGGCAAAGATACATTTTTGCACTTTCTTTTCATCAAAGGTCACTTGAAATATGTACTTTTATACAATAACTCAATTTTAATCTCATGAAATCAAAAAAATTACTCTTCTTTTTAGCCATTTTTATTTTTGTTTTTTCAGCAAAAAGTCAGGAAAATAAAACCATTAAAGAGGAAACTACGGTAAAAAAAGTAATTACTAAAGAAGGTAGCAATGTTGTGGTTAAAGAAGTAAAAGAAGTGGACAAAGAAACCGGTGCAGTGATTGTTGCAGATGATGAAAATGAAAATCAAGAGTTCAATGAAGCTACAAAAAAAGATACCGAAAAAGAAGTAGTTACCGACGAAGCAACAATCGACAAACAAAATGAAGCTCTCATTGAAGCTGAAAAAAAACGTCAAGAAGAAGCCCTAAAAGCCTCTATTGAAACTGAAAAAGCCAAAGCCGAAGCTGAAAAGAAAATTTTGGAAGAGCAACGACAAGCCCAATTAAAAGCCATGGAAGAAAACAGAAAAAAACTGGAAAAACGTAGTAAAGGAATGTCAAAACTTAAAAAAGATAATAAATGAAAAAATGTTTTCTTATTGCAGTACTAGTTGCTTTTTCAAAAAATATCCAATCGCAAGAGGTAATTGCTGCTTTTGACCACCATGCTTTGGCCGTTAAAAATGTTGAAGTAAGTGTCGATTTTTACAAAAACATCCTTCAACTTAAACCTATTAATACTCCGGTTGACAACCCTTTAATTAAATGGTTTTCATTAGGTAATAACCTGCAAATACACTTAATACAAACGGAAGATTTAGACATAAAAACCCATAAGGCTAATCACTTTTCGTTACACGTAAAAGACATTGGTGAATTTGTAGATTATTTACAAGTAAAGCAAATTCCATTTTGGGATTGGGTTGGAAATGCGCAAAAAATTGCTTTACGCCCAGACGGGGTCCAACAGGTCTATATTCAAGACCCAGATGGGTATTGGATTGAAATTAATGATGCTAAGTACAACTAATTATCACTGTGCATAAAACGTTGCTTGCCTAACAACACGTCTTCAGATTCCACGTGCGAATCATCTGGAATACAGCAATCCACAGGACATACCGCAGCACATTGAGGCTCTTCGTGAAAGCCTTTACATTCGGTACATTTGTCGGGTACTATATAGTAAATTTCATCACTTATAGGCTCCTGGGTTTCATCGGCATTGACTGCATTTCCGTTTGGCAAAACCACAGAACCCTTTAGGTTGGTTCCGTCTGAATAACGCCAATCGTCTGCTCCTTCATAAATAGCTGTATTGGGGCACTCCGGCTCACAGGCTCCACAATTAATACACTCGTCGGTAATGATAATAGCCATAGTAGGATTTCTTTTTCTAACTTTGCCACAAATTTAATGTCTATTTAGGGCAACTCCAAACAAAGCATGCAATTACAACAAAGAATTAACGCTTTTATTAAATTAGGTGTGTTTTTAAACACCGTCGCATCCGAAAAATCTCCCTATTTTCAAATTTTAATTGAAGCCCAACATCACAATAGGTGGTTTACCACTGAAAATATGCTACGGGCATTAAAAAATTGGAGTGAAGCTCTTTCC
>JAGQZA010000073.1 GCA_020435805.1 Flavobacteriaceae bacterium | reverse complement strand
TCCAGCATATGTGAGCTATAGAGCGGTTTTCCGGTTTTTTGAAAATGTGCTTCGCTGGCCGATAACAATCCATCTACCCACGGAAGTAAATTTTTTGCACAGTGGTCGGTATGCAAAATTGCCGTGGCTCCATAGGCTTTTGCCAATTCGTGAATATGAAGTGCTCCTGCAATACCACCGGCAATGGCTGCTTTTTGATTTTCGTTGGAAAGTCCTTTTCCTGCATTAAAATGCGCTCCTCCATTGGAGAATTGAATCATCACGGGAGCGTTCAACTCTTTTGCCGTTTCTAACACAGAATTGATGGTATTAGAGCCAACTACATTAACCGCAGGTAGGGCAAATTTTTTTGCTTTAGCTAATTTGAAAACCTTTTGAACGTCTTTTCCGGTAATTACCCCGGTAGGAATTTGATGACTCATAGTATGGCGGGTTTAGCGAACAAAAATAAAAAATTAAAATGGTTTAGAAGGGATAGTTGATACCTATGTTATAAACAGCGTTAGCAAAGTTATATTCTTTAAACCATCGGTCACCAATGGCTCTTGCAGGGTTATGTGTTTTAAAGCCCACATCGAACCGAATGACAAAAAAGCCAAAATCATAACGGAGTCCGAAGCCTGTAGCAAGTGCAATTTCTTTTAAATCTTTAATTCCGTCAAACCGAAATGATTCATTGTCAATTTCATCAAAAACATTCCAAATGTTTCCTGCATCGGCAAAAAAGGCACCTTTAAAACTTCCCAATAAAGTATATCGATATTCGGCATTAAACGCCAGTTTAAAATTAGCTTCGTTAAAATCTAAAATACTTCCACTGCTTCCTGGCCCTAAGTCGTACGCACGCCAGCCTCTGTTGTCATTGGCGCCTCCCGCAAAATAACTTCGTGTAAAAGGAATAGAGCTACTATTGCCGTATGGAATGGCAATTCCGCCAAAGGCTCGTACTGCCAATAAGGAACTCCCTGCTAATTGCCAATGTTGGATATAGGTTGCTTCTGCTTTGGCATATTGTGAAAAAGCAACGCCGAAGAGTTCTTTGTTTCCGTTTGAGTTTGTAGTGAGATTTGCTAAAGAGGCAATTCCCGAAAGGAGATTGCCAGCAGACTCCAGTTTCCACTGTAAACGCGTAAAACTATTATCGTTAATGTTTTCCCTGCTATCTCGTGTCCAAGTAAAATTGGAGGCAAAAATGAGGTTATTTTCACTCAACCTCGATTTACGCTGCCGTATGCTTTTTACTTCTTCAAAAAGCTCGACTGGCAGTTGAAAAGGATTGTCACTGCCCGTTGCATTATCTAGAAAATAATCTGCTTCTAATGGGATAGACAAAGTTAAGGGATCATTTTCGGGGTTTTCAAAGGGATAGTCTGTTAAACGGGCAATTTCATTCAATCTAGAATACGAAGATTTATACACGTTGAAATAGTTGTTTGCATTTAAATTTCGTACATATTGTAAATTGATGAGGTCTAGCCTATTGGTTCTAATGGTTGAGGGTTTCCAGCTATAACTGAAAATACCATTGATGCTTTGGCGGTCCAGCCCAATGTTATTTTGCACATTGATACCCGAACTTATAGTGGTAAATGGCGAGTTGTATTTGGGGATTAGTTTTTCGGTATTAATAGGGAAAAGTATGGTAGGAAATGTAAGTTTTACGTCGAATCCTACATCCGATGTATTAAAAAATCGACTGTTAGGGTCTGCGTTATCTTTTGAAGAACCTACACTTCCGCTGGCACTTAATTCCAAATTTTCAGCACCCCTAAAAACATTTCTGATTAAAAAACTACTACTAAAACCGATACCAAATTGCTGAATGGTAGAAGTGTAAGCGTCGAAATTTAAATCTAAGGTGTATTTTTTTCGAGGGGTTAATAAAATGGTGGTTATTAATCCAGTACCGGTAGTATCTCGTGGATCTTCTTGATACGTAATATTGGGGTACTTAAAGTTTCGTAATTCACTTATCTGATTGTAGGTAAGGGTTCTGTCTATATCTTTAAAAATAGCACCGGGTATAATGGATACCGCATCGGTAATGGCTTTGGGGCGGTATTTCAGTTTTTCGTAACCGTATAATTTGTAGCCTTCGTAATTAACAGAATCGGTAAGCGGGGTATTTCTAAAAGCTGTTTTGTAATCGGTAATAATACGAACCTCGTTAATGGTATGTACTTTAAAAGGTTCGTAGGCAGTTGTGTCTCCTCTTCGAATTCGTCTATTGGGAATAATATATTCTATGTGTACTCTATGTCCTACATTATTGGTATCTGCTTCAAAATTTACATAATCTTGGTCAAAATAATACAAGCCCGAATTGCGAAGCTGTAAGGTAATTCTGGAGCGTTCATTTTCAAAATTGGCCACATTATATTGTTCTCCGGACTTTATAAAGGTATTTTTTTTGGATAGCTGAAAAAGCGAATCTACCACAGGGGAGTCTATTTTTTCTGAAATAGAATCGATAGCATATGGTGTTCTTTTCTGAATGGAATAAGATACACTTCCCCTTTTTTGTTTTGTAGAATCCTTGATAATTTTATATGTACCCTCAACATTAAACCATCCTTTGTTATAAAAATATTTTTTTATTTGAGTTAGCGATTTTTCGGCTTTTTTTTCTTCTATAATTACGGGTGCTGTTCCGTTTCGCTTCAGCCATTCGTTAAATTTAATTTTACTGCTGTCTAAGGCAAGCACTTGTTTTTGCGATAAAAAGTTGTTCAATCTTTTCTCACGGTTGGGTTTTCGTTTCAACCAAGCCTGAAAGGTAGAATCGGGCTTAGGTTCGGCTAGATTATATACGTGTAAACTAAAAGGAATGCCTAAAACAGGGATTCTGGGGTTAGGTTTTTGTGAAATTAAACTGTACACCTCAGCATCTTTACTTTTTTCGCCATCAATTTCTACCAGATTCTCTTCCAGTAGAAGTTCCTCATCTTTTAAGTGCTTTACCGCATTACAGGAAGCCAAAAGGAAGATGATTCCTAAAAAGAATACTATTTTTGTGAGAGGTTTGGCCAAAGAGTGTGTGTTTCTCAAATTCAAAAATAGGATAATTTTGATAAGCAAAAGCGAAATTAAATTAATAACGAGTCTGCAACAAAAAAAGTACCGAAATAAATACGGACTTTTCATTGCGGAAGGTAAAAAACTCATTGCCGATTTGTTGAATGCCGGTCTAAAACTTCAGTTGTTGTTTTCTACTGAAGACCTTTTAGAGCTCCAGATAGATTATCACATTATTTCAGAAAAAGAACTACAAAAAATAAGCAGTTTAAAGCATGAGAATGGGGTGTTGGCCGTTTTTGAAATTCCTCCTAATGTAGATTACAACACCAGTGGTTTAACCGTTGCATTAGATGCCGTTAGAGACCCCGGAAATTTAGGAACCATTATACGGCTTTGCGATTGGTTTGGGGTATCCCAGCTTATATGTTCCCCAGACACAGTAGATTGTTACAATCCTAAAGTAATACAGGCCACTATGGGTTCTATAGCTAGGGTCTCGGTACATTACACCCATTTAATTTCAATGTTGAAGAAAACAAAGCTTCCCGTTTATGCCGCAGTTATGGACGGAGGTAATGTATATTCAAAGGCATTGCCCAAAGACGCTATTTTGGTGATGGGCAATGAAGCCAATGGTATATCAGAAGAAATTTTGGAAAATATTCAGCATACCATCAGCATTCCTAATTTCAGTAAAAATAATAGTGCCGAAAGCTTGAATGTAGCCGCTGCCACCGGAATTTTATTAAGTGAATTCCGAAGAACTATTGAAAGGTAAAGTTTAAGAAAACCCCACGGGTGGACATCTGGTCTATATTAGAAGTCCAAGGACTGCTGGGGTCATCATCGCGCACCAATTCATCGCTGGTTGCAAAGACCCCTCGTATGGAAGGTGTAAATTTGAAATAATACAGATACAAATCAATACCGAAGCCCAATTCAAAATAACTGGTATTACGGGTCATTCTAAACTGTCCTTCGTTATTATCCTCGGGGTTTTTTTCGTTACTTCCTAAATTAATAGAACGAGAAACACCCACTACAACAAAGGGTTTTATGTTATTTAACCTTTTGGTGGAAAATTTCAACAGTAATGGAATGTGAATATAGGTAGATTTTACCTCTCTGAAATAGTCCAACTCTTCCTCAAATCCCGGAAAAATTAAATTGCGTTGCGTAAAATAAATCCCAGGCTCTAAACGAAGGTTTACATATCTATTTACACGCATATCCCCAATAAGTCCTACGTTAAAACCTAGCTGTTGCTCTACTTCAACATCGGTATCTAAATCGCCATTGTTATTGGCATACTCAAACTTGAAATCATATTGGTTAAAACCCAAAAAATAGCCCCAAGTAAGAAATCGGTTGTCGAAAGTTTCAAGATTAGCCAAACGTTCTTTGCTAAAGAGTTGTGCATTGGTTTTTTGCACAAAAAGACATACCCCCAGTAGTATAAAAAATTTCTTCATAATTACTTTGTTGCCAAATAAATGGTCGCCACGCCCAAGGTTTGAGGTTTATTTTCCACCTCTATAAACCCAATTTTACGTAAAATATTGTTTAGTTTTTTTCCATAAGGGAAGGAAGCCGCACTTTCTTTTAAATACTTGTAGGCAACTCTATCTTTGGAGAAGACTTTGCCAATAATAGGTAAAATACCGTTGCAGTACAAATGGTATCCTTGTTTCCATGGAAATTTTGTGGGGACCGATGTTTCCAATACAATAAAGAGCCCACCGGGAGCGAGTACTCTGTGTATCTCCGCAAGACCTTTTTCCAAATTGTCAAAATTCCGAATCCCAAAAGAAACACTTATAGCATCAAAACTATGGTCATCAAAGGGAAGGGCTTCGCTGTCTCCTTTAATGAATTCCACTTTTGAATCTAACAATTTTTTAGCCGCTTTTTTTTTCGCAACACTCAGCATTCCGTCAGATAGATCTAAACCCACAATTCTTGCCGCATTGGTTTTTTCGGCAAACTGAAGAGCTAAATCCCCGGTGCCCGTGGCAATGTCTAAAATGGATTGTGGATTTCTTTGTTGCACCAGTTTCACCACTTTTTTACGCCATGTTACATCACTTCCCAAAGAAATCATTTTATTGATGCCATCGTATTCTTCAGAAATGGTATCAAACATTTGCTCTACCTGCTCCTTTTTGGCTAAGGATGACTTTTTATAAGGTGTAATTTTTGTTTCCATAGAATGCGGATGCAAAACTACTATTTTTTAGTGGATTGCAAACCTATCCTTATTTTTAATAAGCATTTGTTAGAAATAGGTAGCATACTTCTTTTTTGTACCTTTGTACCTTTATTATTGTATATGAAAATTATTATTGCCGGTGCCGGTGAGGTAGGATTTCATCTAGCAAAGCTACTTTCTTTTGAATCTCAAGATATTACTTTAATAGACACCAATCGAGATTCGTTGGCATACGCAGATACCCATTTGGACATACGGGTAATACGCGGAGATGCTACTTCTATTACCATTTTGAAAGAGGCGCAAGTAGAACGAACCGATTTGGTTATTGGGGTAACCTCCAGTGAAACAACCAATATTACCGCCTGTGTTTTGGCCAAACAATTGGGTGCCAAAAAAACCATTGCCCGAATTTCCAATACCGAATTTCTGGAAAACAAAGATGAGGTAGGTTTTACCAAATTTGGAATTGATGAATTGATTTCTCCTGAAGCATTGGCCTCTAATGAAATTGAATTATTGCTCAATCAAAGTGCCTTCAACGATACGTATAAATTTGAAGAGGGCGCCTTAACCATGATTGGGCTTTATCTTTCGCGTACAGCTGCTTTTGTAGGCAAAACGGTAAAAGAAGTAGGTCAAAAATACCCCGAGCTGGAGTATGTGCCTATTGCCATCCAGCGTTATGGAACACAATATACGTTAATCCCCCGAGGAGATACCCAATTTAAAGAAGGCGATCAAGTGTATTTTACCACTACCGAAGAAGGGGTGGAAGACATTTACAAATTATCGGGAAAAATAAAAGACGATATTCGTAATGTAATGATTTTAGGCGGAAGCAATATAGGCTGCAAAACCGCCAAAGACCTTTGTAAAAGTAAATTCAACGTAAAACTCATAGAGAATAATAAGGATAAAGCTTTTGAGATTGCCGATGATATTCCCAATTGTTTAGTGATAAATGGCGATGGTAGAAATGTAGAATTGCTTCAGGAAGAAGCTATTGCCGAAATGGATGCCTTTATTTCGGTTACCGGAAACAGCGAAATTAATATCATGTCTTGCCTGGTAGCAAAATCGAAAGGGGTAAAAAAAACGATGGCTTTGGTAGAAAATATGGATTATTTTCAGCTTTCGCATTCCATCGGGATAGATACGTTGATCAATAAAAAATTATTGGCGGCCAATCATATTTTTAGGTATGTCCGTAAAGGAGAGATAGTTGCCATGACCCGCCTCAATAATATGAATGCCGAACTTTTGGAGTTTGTGGTTTCCCCAACTTCCGAAGTATGCAATCAAAAAATAAAAGACATCAATTTTCCCCGTTCTGCCATTATTGGCGGGGTAATACGAAACGGAGAAGGAATGATTGCTTTGGGGGATTTTCAAATTAAAAGCGGGGATCGAATTGTAGTTTGTTGTCTTCCGCAGTCCATTAAAAAGGTGGAAAATCTATTTACCTAAATGAGTGTTTTTTCCAAAATAAACTTCCGCATTATTTTTCATCTCATGGGGCTCCTCCTTGTAGTGAATGGAGGCTTTATGTTAGTTGCATCGTTGGTAAGTTTTATCTATCAAGATGGCGTTGTCTTTCAAATGTTTTTAGCGGCACTTGCTGCTATTGTTGCTGGTGGAGGGATTATGTTTTTCACTATAAAGCACCGTAAGGAAATTCAGAAAAAGGAAGGATACATTGTGGTAAGTTTTGGTTGGATTTTTATGGCCTTGGTGGGTACCTTACCCTACATTTTTACAGGAGCTATACCTGGATTTACCAATGCGTTTTTTGAAACCATGAGTGGCTACACCACTACAGGGGCTTCTATTTTAAGTGATATTGAAATTATCCCTAAGGGGGTTCTTTTTTGGCGAAGCATTACCCATTGGATTGGCGGTATGGGTATTATCGTGCTGGCCATTGCTATATTACCGTTATTAGGAATAGGAGGGATGCAGCTCTTTGCTGCCGAAGCTCCAGGCCCGGGGGGTGATAAGCTGCACCCCAGGATTACCGATACCGCCAAACGATTGTGGCTTATTTACGTAGGCTATACCTTAGCCGAAACACTGTTACTCTGGGCGGCAGGGATGACCTTTTTTGATGCTATTAATCACTCCCTTAGTACTTTGAGTACGGGAGGATTTTCAACCAAAAATGCCAGTGTTGCTTATTGGAATTCACAACCCATCATTCAATACATTATTATCCTTTTTATGTTTTTGGCTGGATCCAATTTTGTATTGAGTTACTTCGCTTTTAAAGGGAAATTTCAGAAGATATTACGCGATGAAGAATTTAAACTCTACAGTTTTTTTATAGTAGGCTTAACGCTCATAGCCGCCGGGTTTATTTATCTCTTTGCGAATCACGAAACAGCAGCAATTCAAGACCCAATGGTTTGGGGAAGTTTTGAATATGCCATACGCCACGGTCTCTTTCAGGTACTTACGGTAATTACCACCACAGGATTTGTTTCTGCCGATTTTACCACTTGGACTTCCTTTTTAACCATTTTCTTCTTCGGACTCATGTTTTTAGGTGGTTCAGCAGGTTCCACGGCGGGAGGTATTAAGGTGGTACGTCACCTCATTATGATTAAGAATGGCATCATGGAATTTAAAAGAACACTACACCCTAGTGCCATTTTGCCCGTGCGTTACAATAACAAAGCCATTCAGCAGCCCATAGTTTTTAATGTACTGGCCTTTTTTATCCTCTATATGCTTTCCTTTATTGTAGGGGTTTTGGTGTTCTCTTTGTTAGGGTTGGATTTTGAAACGTCGTTAGGAGGTGCTGCTTCCACCCTCGGAAATGTAGGGCCTGCTTTAGGTGGCTTAGGCCCTGTGGAAAATTATGGGTGGCTTCCTTCCGGAGCAAAATGGTGGGCCAGTTTTTTGATGTTAATAGGCAGGTTGGAACTCTTTACGGTACTTATTTTATTTACGCCGTTCTTTTGGCGAAACCGCTAAGCTACTCCACACTGGTAATTTCAATTTCCACGCGGCGGTCAAATTCGTCTCCCTTTCCGGTAGGATAACGGTAGGCCATTCCCAAGTAGCGCATTCGTCTTTTATCGATACCGTTTTTGGCTAAATAGTTATAGAGCGATTGTGCCCGTGCTTCGGAAAGGTTGTCTTTGCCGGTACGTACATTTTTCAAATCGAGGTAGCGCCGTTCAGTATCGCCACAGCAAATATGACCAATGAGTTTAAATTTTATGTACGGATGTTTGTTCAAGAAAACAATTAATTCCTGCAATGCCGGAATACTTTCATCCATAATAACATCCCGGTCGGGGTAAAACATAATCCCTTGCAGGGTCACTTTATCCCCTCTTTTTGGCGTGACCAAATTGGCAATAGAGGGTTCTGCCACTTCCAATTGGGGTTGCTCTACAATTTCGCCCTCCTCCGAAACGTGATCGTCTTTTAAATGAATAAGGATGTCCACCCTACGGTTATTAGCAGTCTCACCCTCCAATTGTCCCAAACCCTTGCTTGAGATAATAGTAAATTCCCGCAATTCTTTTTTTACATTTTCGGCACGTTTTCGGGAAAGTTCCAAGTTGTAACCTTCTTCCCCCACACTGTTGGTATAGCCTTTAATATGAATGTCGTACAGCGATTTGTTTTCCAGACTCTTTAAGCTATCTATTACAACGAAATGCTCCGTAGTTAGTTCAAACTTGTCATTTTCATAGAATAAGGAAAACTTTTTTTCGGTTTCCTGTGCCATTGAAAAAACACTTAAAAAGAAGAAAAGAAAGGGTAACCGTTTCATTATAAGTGAATTTTGATTTATTAAAATTAAGGAGAATGGAATTAAAAAACTATATTTAAGAGATTAATGTTTGTAATTTTTAAAATAATTAAGTGAATTACCAGCTAATTATAATACCTGTATATGATTGATAAAAATTTTAATGATGGTTCTACTCAGCAGACCATTATTTTAAAAGAAAATGAATAAATTGTGAAAATATTTCTTTTAACCTTAATATTTATTGGCCTAATTAACTCTAGTTATGCACAATTTGGAGAGCAGCTTATTATCTCTCAAGAAGCTATGTGGGCAAGAAATGTCTTTGCTGCTGATGTAGATGGAGATTTAGATTTGGATATCCTTTCAGCATCGGAGAGTGATAATAAAATTGCGTGGTATGAGAATCTGGATGGCTTGGGGACATTTGGTCCACAGCAAATAATAACAAACACCTTAGTTGCCTCGGTCGATGTTTTTGGGGTGGATTTGGACGGGGATACCGATATTGATGTATTGGCTGCCTCCAAAGGTTTTTCTTCAGGCGAGGGTAAAATAGTATGGTTTCAAAATCTGGACGGTCAAGGGACGTTTGACATTGAAATTCAAATATCTGATCAAACGCAAGGTGCAGTTTCTGTTTTTGCGGCTGATTTAGATGGAGATACTGATATGGATGTGCTTTCTGCGTCATTTGAAGATAACTCAATCTCTTTGTTTGAAAATACCAATGGTCTAGGTGCCTTTGGTTCACGACAGATTATTACCAATAGTGCTTTAAGTACCCGAGATGTGGTAGCAGCCGATATGGATGGAGATTTGGATCTGGATGTACTTACCATTTCAACAGGGGGTGACCAAGTACTTTGGTTTCCTAATCTGGACGGACAAGGAACTTTTGGTAATGCTCAGATTATTAGCAATGACACTGACGGTCCTCTTTCGGTTTTTGCTGCTGATTTGGATGGAGACAATGACTTGGATGTTATTTCCAATTGCCCAGCAATAAATATTATATATTGGTATGAAAACCTAGATGGATTAGGGAATTTTGGAGAAAAAAAAATAGTTAGTCAAAACTTAATTTCTCCCCAGACCATTTTTGTAGCAGACTTGGATAATGATTTGGATATGGATATTCTCTCAGGTTCTGGTATAGATGATAATATAGTATGGTACAAAAATTTGGACGGTTTGGGAAACTTTAGCAGTGAAATAATAATTTCCACTGAGACAGATTGGGCAAGTTCAGTTATTGCTTCGGATATTGATAATGATTCCTTTTTAGATGTGCTTTCAGCTTCCAGAGTGGATAATAAAATAGCCTGGTATAGAAACAGCGGGGTGTTTGGGGTAGAGGACTTTTTGGCACGTGCCATTACCGTGTATCCTAATCCTACACAAGATTCCCTTGCCATTAAAGCAAAGGATATTAGTATTACCAAAGTAGAAGTGAGTGATTTGTTGGGCAGAAGGTTACTTTCTGTTAACGGCAATGTAAACTCACTGGATGTTTCTTTACTGCAAAGTGGGGTATTGTTTGTGAAAGTCTATACAACACAGGGAGCCATTGTGAAAAAGGTGGTAAAAATGTAAGTCTTATAAAATAACGGTTACCTTTTTCGCAAGTGCTTTAGCTCTGTCCTTTACAGAAACTACATTAGCATCCAAGGAATCATAGGTGACCACCACACCCATTCTGCGGTAGGGGCGAGAGCTTGGCTTTCCAAAAATGCGGAAGTCACTTTTGGGTGCTGAAGCTATTTCTTCAATTCCTTTATAACTTGGATTTTCAGAATGTCCTTCCGCAAGGATTACTGCCGAAGCACCCACACGTTCTTGGGTAATTTCAGGGATAGGTAAACTTAAAATGGCTCTAAGGTGCAATTCAAATTCATTAAAATTTTGGGTATTGGCTAAGGTCACCATTCCGGTATCATGGGGTCTGGGAGACAATTCTGAAAAATAGACCCTGTCATCGGCCACAAAAAACTCTACACCCCAAATCCCCGCACCGCCCAAAGCAGCCGTTACTTTCGCTGCCATAGTTTGCGCT
>JAGQZA010000072.1:6318-11196 GCA_020435805.1 Flavobacteriaceae bacterium | reverse complement strand
TCACCCTTCCCGGTAACTTTTATAAATCCTTCTTCAAAAAATAGATCAGAAATTCTAAGCCCAATCGCCTCCGAAACACGCAAACCGCAACCGTATAAAGTTTCCAAAAGGGCTCGGTTTCGTTCCCCTTGTGGATTGCTTAGGTCTATTTGCTGAATAATAGCATCTATTTCTTCTTCGGAAAGCGTGTCGGGTAGTTTTCTTCCCATTTTGGGGCTTTCAATTAATTCCAACGGATTTGTTTTTCGGTATTCTTCAAAAATGAGATAGTTAAAAAATCCTCTTAGTCCAGAAATAATTCGCCCCTGCGAACGCGGATTTACCACTTTGGCAATTTGATATATAAATTCCTGAAGGGTTTTTTCTGAAATACTTTCCGGAGCTTCTTCAATAGCATTCTCATCCAGCCATTTAATCAACTTTTGAATGTCTAAAGCGTAGTTTACAATAGAGTTTTGTGAGAGTCCCCGCTCTATATGGAGGTAGTTTTGGTAGTCCTTAAGTGCTTGCTTCCACGTCATAAAAAAGTTTAAAATTTTCTGAAAATACAATTTGTTACCAAATTTCGTTATAATTTAGCACAATTAATAAACAAATAAATTTTATGAGAAAAGTATTCATTTTATTCGCTTTTGTATTTACTAGTACTACTATTTTTGCCCAAGGTTTAGAATTAGGTTTAAAAGCAGGGGTAAACTTTGCTAACTTAACAGATGCTTCCAATCTTGACGGAAGAACGGGCTTTGTTTTTGGAGCCTTCGTCGGCGGGAAATTAGGAGACAAAATGGGAATACAAGCAGATTTATTATACTCGCAGCAAGGAGCAGAGTTTGATGGAGATAAAATTGATTTAAATTATGTAAATGTTCCTGTTGTGTTAAAGTATTTTTTAACAGACAATATTCATATTCACGCGGGGCCTCAGTTTGGGTTTATAGTAGATGATAATGTAACCAAGGTTTTTAATGATTTTGAAGAAGATGTAGAGTCTAATAATTTTGACCTTTCTGGAATTGTAGGTGTGGGAATTGATTTGCCTATGGGAATACGGCTTGACGGAAGATATAATTTTGGTTTAAGCAAAGTAGTTTCTTCAGACGATTCTAATGTTACAGTAGATGGGGGAAAAAATAGCGTTGTAACCCTTTCGGTTGGGTATTCCTTTTTATAATTTAGACCGCATATAAATTACATGAGGGCAACTGTGTTTTAGTTGCCCTTTTTTATTGGTTGTCAAATTGTTAACAACTTTGTTAAAAAATAGGGCAAATGCCCCATATGTAGGGTATTTAAATATTTTATAGCTTTACTTTATATTAATCAAACTATTTTAATTATGAAAAAACTTTTATTATTTGCTGCTATTGCAGTTTTTGGAATGACCACTTCTTTTGCTCAAGATGGCGATGGAGGAGATGCTACTTCTCAAGGCTCTTGGCTTGTTGAAGCTAATACCGGTTTTGGTGAAGCCTTTGGAGGCGGGTCTGCAATCTATTTGCGCTCTATTGATGGTACAACCGCATGGAATGCTGGTGCCGATGTTGGGTATTTTATAATTGAAGATTTAGCCTTAAAGGCGGGTCTTGGCTATGGAGACTCTGGAGTTGACGGAGTTGATGGTATGTTTGGCTGGAAATTTGGTGCTAAATACTACATTAATGGAACCATTCCAGTAGGCGCAGATGTAAATGGATCTTCTGGTAATGATTTTTCACCAATGTGGGTAGGTATTCAAGCTGCTTATGCTTGGTTTATTGCAGATAATGTAAGTATTGAGCCAGGTCTTAGATATGGACTAGGAATGAATGAAGATGCTGGAGATGGTGACTTCAACGTTCTATCTTTTAACGTTGGTTTTGCTATCCATCTATAATTAAACCAACTTTCTAAAATTCTGAAAGCGGAAGTAACACTTCCGCTTTTTTTTATTTCCTCTTCCAAAGCTTAAAGATAGCTATCCCACTTAGCAAAGCAATTCCTACTAAAATAAATGCTCCAGTATAATTTGTATATATAAAATACCCTGTAGCAAAAAGTGCAGTATAGACAAACACAATTCCTAATAACATAGAGGCTAGGTCAATAGTAAACCTATCGTGTGTTTCTCTTAGTACATAGCTGTTAGCAGCTTTCTTTTTAAAAGAATTCCAACCCACACCATAAGGAGTCACTTTATTATAAAAATTAACTAAAGTGTTCATATTTGTAGGTTGCGTAAGCAATGTAACAGCAACCCAGGAAATAGTAGTAATAATTACTCCCAGCACCAAATTTTCGTGATCTTCAAGACCAAAATTCCCTACTTTCAGCACAATGGCTACCACAAAAGAGACAATCATTCCGGTAATTTCACTATAGGCATTTATCCGCCACCAAAACCACCGCAGAATAAATATTAAACCGGTACCTGCCCCAATTTGCAATAGAATATTAAAAGTATCCAAAGCACTTTCAAACTGTAGTGCTAATATGGCAGAAAAAACCATTAAGACAACGGTAGAAATTCTCCCTATATTAACCAATTCTTTTTCTGAAGCTTGCTTTTTCACAAAGCGTTTATAGAAATCTAATGAAATATAAGATGCCCCCCAATTTAAGTGGGTAGAAATAGTACTCATAAAAGCGGCAATTAATGAGGTAACAACTAAACCGAGTAATCCGGAAGGTAAATGTGTAAGCATTGCAGAATAGCCTAAATCGTGCCCAGCTTTAGCATTGGGAAAGGCTTGAGAAATATCCGAAAGTTGAGGATATAAAACTAATGAAGCTAAAGCAATGAGAATCCATGGCCAAGGGCGAATAGCATAATGTGCAATATTGAATAGGAGGGTAGCACCAATGGCGTTTTTTTCATCTTTAGCGGAAAGCATTCGCTGTGCAATATATCCGCCGCCCCCGGGTTCGGCACCGGGATACCATACACTCCACCATTGCACGGCTATCGGTATTAACAATAATGTCAAGAGTGCTTTCGAGTTGGAAAAATCGGGTAGAAAATTTAACTTATTTGCTACATTCTCATGTGCTAATAGTGTGTCCAGACCTCCAATCTCCGGCATTTGAACAATATACCACGCTGCCCATATAGAACCCACCATGGCAATAATAAATTGCAAAAAATCGGTAAAAATAACCCCTCTTAATCCACCAATTGAACTATAAATTACAGTAATTACTGATGCATATACTACCGACTCCCAAGGTTCTAAATTGAATAGAATTCCGCCAATTTTTATGGCAGCCAAACAGACGGTTGCCATAATCATGACGTTAAAAAATACGCCTAAATACAACGCTCTAAAGCCTCTCAAAAATGCCGCTTCTTTTCCGCTGTAGCGAAGTTCATAAAACTCCAGATCGGTCAATACTTCAGAGCGACGCCAGAGTTTTGCATAGACAAATACGGTGAGCATTCCTGTAAGTAAAAACGCCCACCAGACCCAGTTTCCGGAAATTCCATTTTGGCGAACGATGTCTGTTACCAAGTTGGGCGTATCTGCAGAGAAGGTTGTAGCTACCATGGAAATCCCCAGCAACCACCAAGGCATGTTTTTTCCGGAAAGAAAAAATTCTTGCGAGTTTTTACCCGATTTTTTACTAACAATTACACCTATAAGCAGGAATATAACAAAAAATGAAAAGATGAGTATCCAATCGAGGGTGCTTAATTCCATAGCGCTAATAAGTTTTTAGAGAGGCCGCCTGGGCAATCCAGTTATCGCGTTCGATACGACCCGGGAAAAAGTCGATGAGTTCTGTAAGGATTCGAATATCTTCCTCTTGAAATTGGCTTATTTGACTATAATTATAAATGCCAATTTCATTGAGACGCTGTTCAATATAAGGGCCAATACCATTAATTTGAGTTAAATCGTCTTTATTGTTTTTTGAGCCGTAACCAAAATTCTCGAAATTAAGTTCAGGCTTCGTTTTGGTATAGGTAATGTAGCTGGTTCTCGCTTTTTCAACAATTTCTTCGGCAGACTTGGTATTGATAATTTCTTCTTTAGTCTTTTCCCTTGTTTCCTGCTGGGTTTGCTTAACCACTTCTACAATTTTCGGTTTTATTTCTGTAAAAATGGTATCAATGTCTGAAATGTTGGAACTAACAGCGTTAATCTTGTTAAGATTGGCTTGGCGTTTTACCTTTTTCAGCATTTTTGTGTATTTGGATCGTTGTAACGTCCAAGCCGAAAAATAACCAATTAAAAATGCACTAAACATTAATAGAAAAACCCCAAAATAATCAGGAAGTTGGTTTATAAATTCGTTAAATGCAGTCATTAATTAGTTCGGTATTTTACGTCTATTCGTCTGTTTAAAAATTGTCCTTCTTCGGTATTATTACTGGCTATAGGCTTTGCTTCGCCTTCAGAGAGTGCAATTACTTTATTTTTATCAAATCCACCTTTTGAAATTAGGTACCATCGTACTTGTCGGGCATATTTTAAAGCTAATAAATAATTATCATTTGCATTTCCAATATTGTCTGTGTGCCCTACGATTTCGACCTGTACATCGGGATTTTCTGAAAAAACGGCGGTTACTTCTTCCAATAAATTTTTAAGGACATCATTTACAAAAATATCATTATTTACCAATTTAGGGTACAAAGTTTTGTCTTCCGGCAACTTGAATTTTAACGAATTTAAACGAAGGGTGTCTAATGGCTTGAAAGCAAATGAAATACCATACGAAAAATAATTGTTTTCATCGTACTTAAAATCTTTTATCATGGATTTAATGGCTATTTTTTCACGAGGAATGCCAATACTTTCCAAGGTTTCCCGCACCTTATTTGCACGCCGAATCCCTAAATTTGGGGTTTTTATTTTTTCGGAAGCTGCATACAATGCCGTAATTTGAACTTCTTCGGTA
>JAGQZA010000072.1:0-6308 GCA_020435805.1 Flavobacteriaceae bacterium | reverse complement strand
TGTTCAATTAAATAAGTATTAATCTTATACTTAAAATCTACAATACTGTGCGGTAGTGAAATTGTCGCGGTGTCTTTATAAATGCCAATTCCTTCATTATAGGAAAAAATGATATCCCCTCCTTTATTGGTTGCCCATAGCCCTTGATTAAGAGGTTCTTCTTCAAAATGGGGTTGTATGTTTTCTGAAAGGTTTAATGTATCTACAATGGATTTATCTATGGAATCCATTTTTAACGAAGGTAACTGCTCATTCGTTTCAACGGGTTTTATCTCGCTTAACGTGTGGTTTTGCTTTACGGGATGAAGCCACGAATAAAGCCATAAACCAAAAAAAGACCAAATAAGAAAAACTAAAAAGGCAATTAAAAAGTTTTTCATTTACGAAGTTAGGCTGTTTAAATTGTTTAGCGGGGTACTATAAAAACAAATTTACAAATTCCAAAGTTTGTAAGAAGATACTGCTACTATTATTTTTAGGGTTTTATTAACTTTCAAAAGTTAATAGTACTTTTGGATATGGAAAATAATCAATTTAGTGCCAATTTCAAAGAAAATGCGCTTTATCGTTTGGATGAAAGTACACGAATGATTGAAAAAAGTTTGGTTGAAATCACAGAGGAAGAACTTTGGCTTAAACCCAATGGGGTACTTAATTCTATTGGGAATTTAATGCTGCACCTTTGTGGTAATATGACCCAATATGTTGTTTCCTCCTTGGGAAATATACCAGATTTAAGAAATAGGGGAGAAGAGTTTTCCTTAGATGGAGGTTTTTCAAAAGAAGTATTGGAACAGCAACTTAAAACCACTGTTAATAGGGTAAAGGAAACTATTTTGAGAGCATCAGATGCTGAACTTTTGAGAGAGCGAAACGTACAAGGATTCTCCCTTTCAGGAATTGGAATTGTATTGCATGTGGTAGAGCACTATTCGTACCATACAGGGCAAATTGCTTTTTGGGTAAAGTTATTGAAAAATAAATCGTTAGGCTTTTATGACGGCCTTGATTTAAACATTAAAAATGAAGCTTAACATACATCCACGGGCATTTTAATCCCCGCAATGAGATCCCTCTGCAGTCCATCTTTTTTGTTCTTCAAAAATTTTATAATCGTTATTTACAGACATCACTCCAAGAAAGTCCATACTTACTCCCGCATGGGCTTCATATTTAAGGGTCGCAGTATGGCAGGGTCTATTATCGAGCAAGCCTGTACTTAGATAGGAAGATGCGTGTGTATTCAACAATAAATAGGGAACTACGGTATTTCCTAAAATACCAACTTCAAACCTTGGAAATTCCACACCTACTCCCATACCGGCAATACCGGCCGTTGCCGTGTTACTATCTCCGGTTTGTTCAGCAGTATCATTAGAAACACCTCCCGTAGTACTCATGCTCCCATTTCCGTACGAAAACCCAAAATTACTGTTATACGTAAGCTTCATGCTTGCTTGGCTACTAGTTCCTGCGGCAACTTCGGGATATATTTTAAGATTTGCTTTAAGCCGTAAAGTAACCGGAATAATTCCTTGTACCAAAATTGTTCGTTCCAGCGTGGCAGGAATTTCCAGAATAGCAATGTCGCTTCCTAAACCTACCGCTGCAAACTTAAGTTCTACTTCTCCTTCCAAACCATCATTTTGATATGAAAACTCTTGTGTTTCACCGTTTCCTATTTCAATAGTAGAAGTACTTGTAAATGAAGAAATAAACCCTTCGGCTTTGATACTACACACATGCTCTTTTTCGGCACTTAAGGTAATGTTGAGTTTTCCACCCGATTCGGGTTCTAATTCAAAACCTACCTTCCAGCCCCTTATTTCTCTTTCGATACTTACAGAAGCTTCATTTTCAACTTCTTGAGCCATGAACAATGATGGTGTTGCCATAATTGCAATGGGTTGCCCTAAACTCACTTTTGTTGCGGCAATTCCGTTTTTATCCCAAGCAACATTTGCGCTGTACGAAATGGACGCTTCGCTAAAATAATCGGTAAGCCTGGCATATTCGCTTTCTACAATAATTTTTCCTGCTTCTTTTTTTACGGCGGTAATTTTCCGAAGGGAATGGGTTTCAAATAATACCACTTTTCCTACTTCCAAATCTTCAATTTCGTCGGCGTCGTCAGAAAATATATAAGTTCCTGTTTCTGAATTATACTGTTCTAGTTTGCTAACTTCTGAAGCTGAAACACGAGTCGTGTTTTCTTTTTGGGTAGCATTAAATGTTTCTGTTTTTGGAATGATATGTGTTTTTGAAAAATCTTTCGATTTATTCTTGTCACTTCCGCAGGAAAAAACAAATAATAGCAAAGCTATCAAGATAAAATTTCTGAATATTGAGGCAAAATATTTCATCGCATTAAAGAGTTAGGGTATCTAATTTAAAGATACTACTTTTTCTGCTGAAAATGAGACTGGTAGAATTAATTCAGTAAATTTAAAAAGGTAAGCCCAAAAATAAAGGCTCCTTGGCTATTCCCTTGAAAGTAGGATTGTACATAATCGAGACGTAACAAACGATATTTTCCCCAGCCAATGTTATCTAGTCCCAGTGAAATTTCAGTATAAGGCAATTGATCTTGCGTGCTTAGGTAGTGCCCGCCCAATACTAAATTAAACCCTAATTGATTAATCCCTGGGATTTTATTAAGAACCCATCCTTTAAAATTGTGTTCTGCGTGGGTTTCAAAATAACTTTTATTGGTGCTTAATGTGTAGTATGGCAATAGATTGAATACGTTGGTATAATTACTACTGGAGCCTATTCGGGTTTGGTTTCCGTTAAAATGTTGAAAATCAACAAAAGAAATATCTTCAGCATTAAAAAAAGTTCCACCTTTTATATTGTAGTGTAATTCTCCTAAATTTCCTAACTTCAGCTCTTGGTGTATCCTCGCTTTTAACTGTGTAAAATTATACTCTGGCTCACTGGCAGCTAAGGCATTTTCCACGCCTATTGTAAGGATAGGGTATTTGGAATCTCCATAATTAAATTTCCCGTCGGGATAGGTCATGTATTTTTGTGCGAATGAAATATTGGCTTCAAAATTGGTTTTGACGAGACGGTGTTCTGAAAATGTAGGATTGTTATAATCGTTTGGCGCTAAAGGATTATTACTACTGTATTGAATATTTTCCTGCGGAAAAACCACTTGGGTGGTATTATTGAACAACGGAACTCTGCTTTGATAGCTCACCGAAAGATTTGTCCGTACCCCATTGGTGATTTCTTGAAACCATCCAAGCCCTGCATAATTAAGTTCAAAAACCTTCATGTAATTTCTTTCAAAAAATAGCGTAGAAATACTATTAATGAAAGGTGAAATGGGGTTGTTTCCATTAAATTGTTTTACTTCACTTCCCCCAAAAACAGATAATTGCAATCTATTGGTGCTATTAAACTTTTTTGCGATGTTGCCTTTCCACCGTAACCGATCTTCAGAAACGCCGTAATTTGCTGAAAGACTAACTTGTAGCCATTGGGTTCGGTTTTCATCATACCATTTAAAAAAGCTAAGCCCTGCATTTCCATTCCAACCTTGTACTGTATTGAAATTGATACCGGGTAAAGGTGCTTGGTAGCTAAGTTCCCACTTGTTATAGGTGTTTTTATAGGAATATCCGGTAAACGGACTCAATAGACTTAATGTATTGTTTTTGGTATCGATTGAATCCAGATAACTCTTTGATTTTCGAAGCTCCTGAATGCTATCTTTTTTTACATAATCTTTGGTTTCTTCTTCTGTAAGTCGCACAGGACGTTTTTCTTCCCAAAAAAGGCTGTCTTTTTTATTCGCTTCGGGATCAAAGTAGAGCACCTCATTTCCGAAGGTTTTTTTGTTAAAATCAGGCTTAAAATTATAGTCACTATATACAGCAATAAACCGTCCGTCTCCGTTAAAACCTAAAAATCCGAAGCTAAAATCGATGGTTTGTGAGATTTTTATCCAAGCATTTTCAGTACCATCAAACTTAAAATTTTGTTTAAAAATGAGTTCTTTCACAAAGGGAACTTGTATGGCGGTTCCGGTAGTTTTTAAATCCAATCCGTACAACTGCCAATCGTCTTCAACGATATACATAGTACCTTCCCAAATGCGATCATTGGCCCGTTTTGGGGTAACTTTTATTTTATTGACCAGTTTACTGCCTTCGTAAAAAACACCCTCCAATTTATATTTGTAATAGCTCAACGCATTGGAAGCTATAGGCGAAACAATTTGCGCATTTAGATCGACCGTGTTTTCATAAAAACTGAAATTGGCATCTTGGGCACTATTGAAGCTAAAACCATTGTCGTTACCACTTAGCTTGCTTGCTATAATGGTCTCCTTAAAATCATTCGGTTTTCTATAAGCAATATGGCTTATGGTTTCAGAAAGGTAAATAATACCTGTACGGGTAGAGTCTAACGCTCCGCCAAAATCACCCACTTCCTGACCTAAAATCTTTTTTGGGATACTGTCCACTCGCCAAAGACCTCTGGAATAGAAATTGGCCGTATATGCCGAAATCTTCTCTAGGTTTTCTTTTCTTTTAGCAATGGTTTCTCTAATAATTCGGTAGGCCGGATCTTCCGTAGTGTTGATAATTACTTCATCCAAACTAACAGTAGCTTCTTTTAATGTGACATGTAAAGTAAACGGAAAGCTATCAACAGTGATTTCTTTTTTAATAGTTTCAAACCCTAAATATTGAAAAATAAGGGTGTAAGTTCCTCTCTCTGAAATTTCTAAGGAATATATTCCTTCTTCATTACTGGTTGTTCCTGTGTATGAATTTTCCAGATAAATATTCACGTAGGGCAGGGGTTGGTTGTTGGTATCGGTAACAGTTCCTTTAATTTGTGCCCCCAAAGTATAGGCAAAAAAAAGAAATAAAAGGATAAGCGTTTGTTTCATAAGATTACTTCTATGGATAGACGTAAAATTGGAAAGAAAGGTTGTTTCAAGATGGAAAAATACAATAAAAAGAAAAGGAAAGTCTTAAGAAAATGTTAGTTGTTAAATGCTTTTTTAATCCGACTAAGGTCTCTTTTGGTATCACGTTCTTTCATTACTTCACGCTTGTCGTATTGTTTTTTACCTCTACAAAGTGCTATTTCCAGCTTTGCGAGCCCCTTTTCATTAGTGAAAAGGAGTAGGGGAACAATGGTTAATCCAGAATTTTTGACTTCTTTTTCCAGTTTTTTTAATTCTTTTCTGTTGAGGAGTAGTTTGCGCTCTGTTTTAGGGTTGTGGGTAAAATGAGAGGCGTGAGAGTATTCCTGAATCGTCATGTTGATAGCAAACAATTCTCCATTGGAAAATTCGCAAAAACTTTCGGCAATGGAGGCTTTTCCTTCTCTAATTGCTTTTATTTCGGTTCCCCGAAGTACAATTCCCGAAGTAAAAGTTTCAAGGATTTCGTATTCAAAACGAGCCTTTCGGTTTTTAATTTGTACACTTTTTTGTAATGCCATGGAAATAATAGTCAAGAATTAAAGCGTGTCTTTTTTTAATTCTACCTTTTCGATGTTTGCAGATTTTTTTTCTTTTTTGATTTGAATTATGTAAAGGCGTGAGTTATCGTCATCTGGGATATCTTCAAACGTTCCGGTCTCCAAAATATGGTTTACCAACATGGGAGTGGTATTACTATGCCCTACGATAAGGATTCTTTGTCCTTTCGTTTTTTTCTTAAATTCTTCGGTAACCAGAGTTTTTGGGTCATAAATTTCAATGGGAAGGCTTTTATTTTCCGATATAAATTGCGCCGTCTGCTGCGTTCTTATATAGTTTGTCGAATACAATTTGTCAAGCGGAATACTATCAAAATAGCTTGCCCACAATTGGGCTCTTTCAAGGCCTCTTTCTGTAAGGGCAGGGTTGGTATTGGTGGAATCACTTCTATCTTTTTCCGCATGCCGAATAAGATAGTAAGTGGTTACCGCTTCGACGGGTAAGGATTCCTTTTCTTTACTTTCATTTTTACAAGATGAAAGAACCATCAAGCTCAAATAAATTACAATAATTCTAATCATTGGTTTTTTATTTATAAACCAAAGATACTTTTATTACGTAAATGTAATTGAGATTTTAGAGTTAAAGTTTTTTTAATAAGAGAGGAGAAAAGAAAGCCCTCCATGGCAGCTGTTACAGAGGGTTTTCTAGGCTATAAATACGCTAAAAGGGTAAGGGTGGAATATACCGTAGAAAAAACGGTAACACATAAAATGTATAATCCCAAAATGCGATTTTTACCAGAATGTTTTTTTGATTGTAATTGATTGGTTTTCATTTTGTTCGCTTTATTGATTGG
>JAGQZA010000071.1 GCA_020435805.1 Flavobacteriaceae bacterium | reverse complement strand
GAAAAGCACATCAAAGAATTTAAGGCTCAGATTGAGCAAAAGTCGGTCGTAATCGAGGAAACCAAAACCCGATTGGCAGAAAGAGAAAATCACTTAAAGCATAAAAAAGGAGAGCTTGACGAAATTTTAGCCGAAACCGAAAAAGAAGAGCAAGCACTTTTAAAGGAATCT
Source organism: Flavobacteriaceae bacterium (assembly GCA_020435805.1). Lineage (GTDB taxonomy): Bacteria > Bacteroidota > Bacteroidia > Flavobacteriales > Flavobacteriaceae > Halomarinibacterium. The sequence continues at coordinate 11,088 of JAGQZA010000071.1, read as the reverse complement.
GAAAAATACGAGGAGCATATTGAGGATCGCCTTATCAATGCTTACAAACGTATTCGAGGTAATGTGAAAAACGGCTTGGCAGTGGTTGCTATTGAGCGTGGGGCTTCGGGAGGATCGTTCTTTACCATTCCGCCGCAAGTACAAATGGAAATTGCAGCTCGTAAAAAAATCATTACCGATGAGCATAGTGGTAGAATTTTGGTTGACCCAGCTCTTGCCGATGAATAACGTGAAAAAATGGAGCAATTATTCAAAAAACTGAAATAATCTCCTTAAAACTAGAACAAAGCCTTCACCATTGTGAGGGCTTTTTTTGTACCTTTTTGAAAGGTATTTTTTGTTTCACGACTTACCTTAAAATTTTATATTCCATGAAAAAGTATGTAGCCCTTTCACTTTCAATAGTACTACTAAGCTTACAGGCGTCTTGCCAATCCAACGAAAAAAACAAAAAAGAAGAGACCAAATTGCAAAAAGAACTGAAACCCGTTCAAGTTCCTGCAAAAGACGGGTATGAATTTGCCTATTTTGCCAGTGGCTGTTTTTGGTGTGTGGAAGCGGTCTATGAGAGTGTAAAAGGAGTAAAAGAATCGGTATCCGGTTACAGTGGTGGAAACACCAATAATCCAACATACGAAGCAAGCAACACAGGCTTAACAGGGCATGCCGAAGCAGTAGAAATTATGTACGACCCTACTGTGGTAAGTTTTGCCTCTTTGGTAGAGGTGTATTTTGGCTCACAAAATATTTCACAAATAAACGGGCAAGGTCCCGATCATGGAAGTCAGTACCGAAGCATCATTTTTTATCAAAATACGGAACAAAAGAAAATCATCGATAATAAAATTGCTGCCTTAGAAAAAGAATTGGGCAAAGGGAAAGTAGCCGCACAGGTATTACCTTTTCAGAAATTTTGGGTAGCCGAAGAATATCACCAAAATTACGAGCGATTGCATCCCAATCATCCCTATATTCAAAATGTATCCATTCCTCGGTTGAATCGATTTAAAGCTAAATTTCCTGAGTTGTTGAAAGAAGGTGGAGGGCATTGATATAGGTAATTTTAAATCCAAATCGCTACTTCAATATTTTTTTTAGTAGTTATCGATTCCTTTTTCCTAATTTCAACCTTTAACGGCAGTAAATAGGTTTGCCCCTTTGTATCGTACCAAATGGCCGTTTTCCATTCGGTAATACCAATTTTTGCAGTAGCTTTTAATCTCCCCCAGCCTTCTTCTTCTTTTTTAAAATGTTCACGAATCTCTTCAGAGAAATCCTTAGGCAAATTCACAAAGTACCAGCCTTTGGGAGGATTATATTGCCATGGGGTTCCGGTAAATTGATACTTAATCCCTTTCAATTTAAAATAATTATTACCAAAAAATGAAAGCTACACATGATACCCCTTCGCCAACAACCGTTGCCACTCAGGATGGCGTTTAAGGTACGCAGCTACAAAAGGACAAAGTGGAGCTAAGGTTAACCCTTCGGCTTCAACACGTTCCAACACCCCTTTTACCAAGGCACTTCCCACTCCTTTTCCTTCCAGTTCTTTGGGCACTTCGGTATGGGTAAAATAGATAACTTTATCTTTAGCTCGAATGTATTCTATGATGGCTACATGTCCTTCCACCACCGTTTCAAACCGTTTTCTTTCAGAATTATCAATAATGATTAACTCCATTTATACATTTTTATGAGAACCATCGCAAAAAGGAAAATTGGCAGATTTGGCACACCTACAAAAAGAAGAACGTCGCTCCCGGGTTTCCACACTTCCGTCCGGGTGGGTAATTTCGCAGGTCCCCACCACAATAGCCGGACCGTTTTCAATGAGGTTTACTTTAATTTTTTCTGGAGTTTCTTCCATAGGTTCATTTTTATTTTCAATAGTGTAGGTTAAAGCGCCGCTAGGGCATTTTTTAACGGCATCTATAAGTTGCTCACTAGTACTGCCTTCAGGCTGCACCCAAGGTTTTTCTTTAGGTTTAAATACATGGGGCAATGTACGTACGCAATTACCTGAATGAATACAAAGTCCCGGTTTCCATACCACTGTTACCTCGTTGTGCGTATATTTTTTTATTATGTCCATACTATAAAAATACGAAAATTATGAAAGCGAAAATACTTTGCGTATTTTTACTGAAAAACTAACCCCTGTGAATAAAATACTCTTTTTTATAACCCTTATTTCTATTGCAAGTTGTCAAGAACCTGCAAAAAAAACACCAACCCAAGAAGCCATTGCAAAAGCCTATGGCATTGATCATTGGGACAAAGTGAATACCTTAAACTTTACCTTCAATGTAGATAGAGACACTTCGCATTTTGAGCGTACTTTTATCTGGGAGCCCAAGACCAAAAATGTAACCTACATGTCGGTTACAGATACTGTTTCGTTTCATCAAGATAGTATCAAAAGAGTTTCGTTGATAGCAGACAAAACCTTCATAAATGATAAATATTGGTTATTGGCACCCTTTCAATTGCTTTGGGATAAGAATGTAACATTTACCGAAAAAGAAAGTGTGGCGGCACCTATTTCTAAGGAGACCTTAAATGTACTTACCATTACCTATCCTTCTGAAGGTGGTTATACGCCTGGCGACGCCTATGATTTTTACTACGGAAGCGATTTTCTAATTAAAGAATGGGTATTCCGCGAAAAAAATAGTCCCTCTCCCTCCTTGGTATATACTTGGGAAGATACGCAAGAAATAGCCGGCATAAACTTTTGCACCATGCACAAAGACAGTACCGGAACCAAAAAAATATATTTTACCAATCTTTCTGTTAATTAACCAGCATGCACCAAAACTCACTGGAATATGCCCAACAGTGCGATGCACAAGACCCGCTGAAAAATTTTCGGGAGCAGTTTTACTTCCCTAAAGATGAAAAAGGCCATCAGCAAATTTATCTCTGCGGAAATTCCTTAGGGTTACAACCTAAAAAAACTTCCGAATACATTCAGGAAGAACTCAACGACTGGGCAAATTTAGGGGTTGAAGGCCACACCGAAGCAAAACACCCTTGGCTTCCCTATCATGAGTTTTTAACCCAAAGCATGGCGACTATTGTAGGAGCCAAACCCGGTGAAGTTGTGATAATGAATGGCCTTACCGCCAACTTGCATTTAATGATGGTTTCTTTTTACCAACCCGCTACCAAACGCCATAAAATTATTATTGAAAGTGATGCCTTCCCAAGTGATAAGTATGCAGTAGAAAGTCAGATACGATTTCACGGTTTTAACCCAAAAGATTCTTTACTACTATGGAAGCCTCGAAAAGGGGAAGAATTATGTCGTTTTGAAGATTTGGAAACCATGATGAACAATTTTGGCGACGAAGTAGCACTCATTATGATAGGCACAACCAATTATTACACAGGGCAAGCCTTTCCTATTCAAAAAATTACGCAATTAGGGCATCAATATGGAGCCATGGTAGGTTTTGATTTGGCGCACGGCGCTGGAAATATTCTTCCCAATTTGCATGAAAACGGACCCGACTTTGCCGTGTGGTGCAGTTACAAATATTTAAATAGCGGTCCGGGAAGTTTGGGCGGCGTTTTTGTGCATGAGCGCCATGCAAACAACCCCAACCTCAACCGTTTTGCAGGCTGGTGGGGTCATAACAAGCAAACACGCTTTAATATGCGTCATGAATTTGAGGTTTTATCCGGCGCCGAAGGCTGGCAATTGAGCAACCCTCCTATTTTATCTATGGCAGCCATTCGTGCTTCGCTGAGTATTTTTGAAAAAGCCGGTATGGAAAATCTTCGGAAAAAATCATTGCAATTGACAGGCTTTTTGGAGTTTTTGTTAGACGAAATGAAAGATGAACGCATTCAAGTAATTACTCCTAGAAATCCGGAGGAACGAGGTTGTCAATTATCTATTCAAGTGAAAAATGCAGACAAACAATTACATACAAAACTAACAGCGGCGGGAGTGATAAGTGATTGGCGAGAACCCGATGTGATCCGAGTTGCCCCAGCACCTCTTTACAATAGTTTTGAAGATGTGTTTGAATTTGTTAACAGATTAAAAAAAATAGTAATTTAGAATAAATGTCCCCTCGAGCGCAGTCGAGAGGTCATTAGAATTAATTTCATAAAGTTTTAGGTCTCGACTGCGCTCGACCAGACAATAAAATTTGAAACAAAAAGAACATATACTTATTGTTGGAGCTGGACTTTGCGGAAGTCTTTTAGCCTTAAGAATGGCACAACGGGGTTACACCGTGACTTTAATTGAAAAACGACCCGATTTACGAAAAGTCACCCAAGATGCCGGACGGTCTATCAATTTGGCGTTAAGCGACCGCGGATTGAAAGGATTGCGTTTGGCCGGGGTTGAAAAGGAAGCATTACAACTTTGCATTCCCATGAACGGAAGGATGATTCATCCCGAAAATGGAGAACCTTTTTTAAGTCCGTATAGTGGACGTAAAGATGAATATATTAACTCCATCTCCCGCCCGGGACTCAACATATTGCTTCTAAATACCATAGACCAAATGGCTAATGTAACCACCCATTTTAATTTGGGTTGTGAAGAAGTTGATTTGGAACATGCTTCAGCCACTTTTAAAAATTATGAAACTGGAAATACTCAAACTTTCTCTGGCGATATTTTAATAGGTACCGATGGGGCGGGTTCTGCGGTTCGGAAAAGTATGTTCGACCATAAAAAATTCCTGTTTAGTTTCTCGCAACAATGGTTAACCCATGGCTACAAAGAATTGGAAATCCCTGCTGATGAAAACGGCGGATTCAAAACCTACAAAAACGCACTTCATATTTGGCCACGTGGTGAAGATATGCTGATTGCGCTTCCTAATTTGGATGGAAGCTTTACGGTAACGTTGTTTTTACCGTATGCAAACAGTGATTACTGTTTTAACAATTTAACCACTGCCGAAAAAGTGGAGGAGTACTTCAGAAAAGAATTTCCGGACGCTTTGGAATTGATCCCAAACTTAGCGGAAGAATATTTCAACAATCCTACAGGGGCCTTAGGCACCGTAAAGTGTACCCCTTGGCATTGCTACGGAAAAACATTGGTCATGGGAGATGCCGCACACGCCATTGTTCCCTTTTACGGACAAGGAATGAATGCCTCTTTTGAAGATGTTGTGGTGTTTGATGAAATTCTAGAAAAGTATGAAGGTAACTGGGAAAAGGTATTCTTTGAATATGAAAAGGCCCGTAAAATAGATACCGATGCCATAGCCGATTTAGCTTTGGACAATTTTCACGAAATGAAAGAACATACTGCCAGTGCATTATTTCAGCAGAAACGAAAACTGGAAATTGCTTTCGAAACACAGTTACCCAATGCCTATTTCAGCAAATATTCTTTAGTAACTTTTAATGAAGCCATCCCCTATTCCGAAGCCATGAAACGCGGAAGAGCGCAGGACAAGGCTATCCTTAATTTATTAGATGACGGAAAATTGAATGATGGTTTAAGTTTGGAAGAAAAATTGGCTCTCGTAAAAGAAGAAACAAACAACATCATGCACGATGATGCAGTGGTAAAAAAAATGTAAAAATGTCTCCCCGAGCGCAGTCGAGGGGTCTTGTAAATAATTATATTAAAAATAGGTCTCGACAGAGTTTATCTTGAGCTGCGTCGAAAGACCGACCAAACAAAGAAATGACAAACAAAAGTAGATTAGTAGAAGGTAAAGCCACACCCAGAGGTGCTTACCCACACATTAAGAGAGCGGGTAACTTCCTTTTTGTGAGCGGTACCAGCTCCCGATTGCCCGATAATACCTTTGCCGGTGTCCATAAAGTAGATGAAATGGGCACCATGCATTTGGACATTAAAGAACAAACGCGTGCCGTCTTAGAAAATATAAAAGATTATCTCGCTACCGAAGGCGCCACCCTTGCCGATGTTGTGGATGTAACTACTTTTTTGGTGAACATGAATGATTTTGCAGGCTATAATGAAGTGTATGCCGAATATTTTAATAAAGAAACAGGACCAGCGAGAACCACCGTTGCAGTACATCAATTACCGCATCCCCATTTGGTGATAGAAATTAAGGCGATGGCATATATACCCAAAAACTAATATGAAAAAGTTCCTTTTTATTCTATTGTTTGTTACATTTCAAGTAAGCATTTCTCAAGAAAAGAAGCCTTTTTCCATTGGGGAAACCTTGAGCTTTTATTCTGAAATATTGCAAGAAGACAGGGTTTTAAATATTTATTTACCTAATGGATATGAGAATTCGAGTAAACAATACCCAGTTATTTATTTACTAGATGGCTCTACCGATGAAGATTTTATACATATTGCAGGCTTAGTGCAATTTGGGTCATTTTCTTGGATAAACATGATTCCTGAAACTATTGTAGTAGGAATTGCCAACGTAGATAGAAAAAAGGACTTTACTTATCCTTCTACCGATAAGGGTTATGTGAAAAAATACCCTATGACGGGACATTCTGAAAATTTTATTCAATTTCTTGAAGTTGAAGTTCAACCCTATATTGAAAAATCCTATAATGTCACTGAAGAAAAAACTTTGATTGGGCAATCTCTGGGAGGATTATTAGCCACTGAAATTCTTTTTAAAAAACCTGATATTTTCAATAATTATATTATCGTTAGCCCTAGTTTGTGGTACGATTACGAATCGTTACTAAAAATGACACCTAAAGACTATACCTCTGAAAAGAAAATTTTTATTGCGGTAGGTGAGGAAGGTGAAATCATGAAAAGGATAGCCAATGAACTGTATTTAAAACTAAAAAAAATAAACAACCATCATACACAATTATATTTCAATTTTTTAGAGGAACAAGATCACGGTAATGTACTTCATTTAGCAGTGTATGAAGCCTTTGAAAAAATGTTTTCAGTAAAAAAATAATGGTAAAGATCTTTAACTACATAAACGGCGAGTACGCTTCTTCGCTCTCTAATAAGTGGTTGGACAATTACAACCCATCTACTGGCGAAGTATATTCTAAAATTGCAAGTAGTGATTCAAAAGATATTGAAAAAGCCTATCAAGCTGCAAAAGAAGCTTTTCCTGCTTGGAGTAATACCCCTATTGAGGAACGCAGCAGAATTCTTATAAAAATTGCCGACCTTATTGAAGAAAAACTGGATTTTCTCGCTGAAGCCGAAGCCCGAGATAATGGAAAACCTCTAAATCTTGCTAAAAGTGTCGATATCCCAAGAGCTTCTGCTAATTTTCGATTTTTCGGAAATGCCATTACCCAATTTTCCAGTGATGCCCATGAAAGTGTGGGGTTAAATACCATCAACTTTACGCTTCGGCAACCCATAGGCGTGGTGGGTTGTATTTCGCCATGGAATCTACCCCTTTATTTACTTGGAAAGTAGCACCTGCCATAGCCGCAGGGAATACCGTGGTAGCAAAACCTAGTGAAATTACACCTATGACGGCTTATTTATTGGGTAAAATTTTAACTGAAGCAGGTTTGCCAAAAGGGGTGTTAAACATTGTTCACGGGTTAGGTCCCGAAGCAGGTCAAGCCATTGTAGCGCATCCTGACATTAAAGCAATTTCGTTTACAGGCGGCACTAAAACAGGGGAACATTTAGCCAAAACGGCCGCACCCATGTTTAAAAAACTATCGTTGGAATTGGGTGGAAAAAACCCAAACATCATTTTTGCCGATTGCGATTATGATAAAATGCTGGCAGTAACGGTTAAATCTTCGTTTTCCAATCAGGGGCAGATTTGCCTTTGCGGAAGTAGAATTTTTGTAGAAAAAACCATTTATGAGCAATTCAAAAAAGATTTTGTAGCCAAAGTATCTCAATTGAAGGTGGGAAACCCTTTTGAAAATGTGGATTTGGGAGCTGTAGTTTCGGAAGCGCATCGAGATAAAATTGAAAGTTATATCCGCATTGCAAAAGAGGAGGGTGGAAAAATACTCACGGGAGGCAATCGCGTTTCCGTAAAAGGATTTGAGAACGGTTATTATTTAGAACCCACCGTTATTGAAGTACCCAATGCGCAATGCCGTGTAAATCAGGAAGAAATTTTTGGACCGGTGGTTACCTTGATGCCTTTTGAAACGGAAGAAGAAGTCCTAAACTATGCTAACAGTGTTAAATATGGCCTTTCTGCAACCCTATGGACCAGCAATTTAGATAGAACTATGCGAATGAGTAAACAGATTGAAGCCGGTATTGTATGGGTAAATACCTGGCTCAATCGCGATTTACGTACGCCTTTTGGAGGGGTTAAGGACAGCGGTTTGGGCCGTGAAGGCGGTTTTGAAGCACTCCGATTTTTTACCGAAGCAAAAAATGTGTGTATAAAATATGAGTAACATGTCTCCCCGAGCGCAGTCGAGGGGTCTTTTCATACTAAAATTTTAAAGGAGGTCTCGACTGCGCTCGACCTGACGTAAAATGGATATAAATTTAAAAAATAAAAATGCCTTAGTGTGTGGCAGTTCTGCCGGAATTGGAAAGGCTGCTGCTATTGAATTAGCCACATTAGGAGCAACGGTTACCTTAGTAGCTCGTAACGAAGAAAAGCTACAAGCTGTTTTGAAAGAATTACCCACTCCCGAAAATCAAAAACATTCGTATTTGGTAGTTGACTTTTCAAAACCTGCAAAATTGAAATCGACGATTATTGAAGCGACTTTCGACAAAACTTTTCATATTTTAATAAATAACACGGGTGGTCCTAAAGGCGGATCTATTTTTTCTGCCGAAGTGGAAGAATTTTCCGAAGCATTTAGTCAGCACCTCATCTGCAACCAAATTTTAGTGCAGAATGTAGTCCCCGGAATGAAAGAAGCCGGCTACGGCCGAATTATTAATATTATTTCTACTTCGGTAAAACAGCCTATAGACGGACTTGGGGTAAGCAATACCATTCGTGGTGCCGTGGCCAATTGGAGTAAAACCTTAGCCAATGAATTGGGCCCATTTGGAATTACGGTAAATAATGTACTCCCTGGCTTTACAGCTACCGACAGACTGGATGATATCGTTTCCAATGCGGCTAAAAAATTTAATAAAACGGAAGAAGATGCTGCCGCTTTTATGAAAAGTATTGTTCCTGCCCATCGTTTTGCACAACCTGAGGAAATCGCCAATGCCGTTGCCTTTTTGGCAAGTCCCGCCGCCGGTTATATTAACGGAATTAATCTTCCGGTAGATGGTGGGAGAACAAAATCTTTGTAATTTTGAAGAGATGCGTGAGGGATTGAGCTAAGCTACCGTGTAGCAGCGAAAGCCCGACCCCGAGGACACTCGTGGGGTCACGCGCAAAAAACAGAAAATCTATGAAACGTAAACTTCGCATTAATGGTCATTCGCATCTGCTTCCTTATCCTGAGGAAATTCCGCAGTTTATGAAAGACAAAGGAATTTTTTGGGTAGATAAAGACCGAAAGTTTATGCTTCAAAAAGATTGGAGCCGCCCCGTGACCGATTCCAGTTTTTTCCTGAATGAGAAGTTGGAATGGATGGAGCGTTTTAAAATTGACCATGCCGTGGTTTTGAATCTCTCCCAATTGTATGGCAATGGATTACGGGTGGAAGAAATGAAGCAGGCATTGCGATTTCAGAATGATTTTAATGCAAAAATCCAACAGAACCATCCGTCCAAATTTACCTGCGGTTTTGTGGTGCACCCGGGTTTTGTAAGGGGTGCCTTGTGGGAGATGGAACGTTGCGTAGAGGAATTAGGGCTCCAACTGCTTTGTTTACCTACCCACTATATGGACACTATTGGTACCTGGCGCTGTATTTTTGATGAAGAGAATGAGCCCATATTTGAGCTGGCTTCCAAATATAATTTGGCGGTAGAAATTCATCCGTACGATGGTGAAAAATTCATAAAACTGGAAAATACGGCTTGGCGTTTCCACCTCATCTGGATGTTGGCACAATGTGCCGATGCCTATCACTTTTTGACCTTGAATGGCTATGCCGATAAATTCCCAAATATGCGTACCTGTTTTGCTCACGGCGGACAGTTGGCGCAAATTAACTTGGGAAGACGTATTCAAGGATTTGATGGTCGCCCCGATCTCTTTAAAGGAAAAGTACACCCCAGAAAAAGCGTTGGCCATAAAAATATTTTCTTTGACACCTTGGTTCACGATACAGGTTCACTCCAATTATTAGTGAAAAATCAAGGTAGTAAACAAGTGCTTATGGGGCTGGATGATCCCTATCCGTTAGGTGAAATGGAAAGCGTTCCGCAATCTTCCTATCCGGGTAAAATTTTAGATTTGGCATTGGAAAGAGGCATTGTAACCCAAGAAGAATGCGATGCCATGTGGCAAGATAATGTGATACAATGGTTGTGTGGCGAGGATGAGGCTGCCAAGAAAAAACTGATAGATAGAATTACCGGTTAATGGATTTTCTTCCGAAGAAAATAGACGACTACGTTACGGCACATTCACAAGCTGAGCCAAAATTGCTTCAAGAATTAAACCATGAAACTTGGCAAAAAATGATTGCACCGCGAATGCTGAGCGGTCATTTTCAAGGAAGAGTATTGAGTATGCTGTCTAAAATTATTAAGCCTAAAAACATATTGGAAATTGGCACTTATACAGGTTATTCGGCATTGTGTTTGGCGGAAGGAATGCAGCGAACCGGAACGCTTCACACCATAGACATTAATGAAGAATTGTACGATTTTCAGCGAAAATATTTTGATAATTCTAACTACGGAAGCCAAATTGTTCAGCATTTGGGAAATGCCTTAGACATTATTCCGAAGCTTACTGAAAATTTTGATTTGGTTTTTATTGATGCAGATAAAAGCAATTACCCAAATTATCTTGAAATGATTCTCCCAAAAGTGAATTCGGGAGGAGTGATATTAAGTGATAATGTACTTTGGAGCGGAAAAGTAGTAGGAAAAATTGAAAAGGATGATATTGATACTCAAGCGTTATTGCAATACAATAAAATGCTTAATGAAAATCCAAAACTTGAAACTATTTTATTGCCTATTAGAGATGGTTTAACCATCACAAGAGTTGTTTAATCAAGGTGTAAATATCTTATTTTTAATAGCGTAAATTACTAGCCCTGTTCGGTTTCGA
>JAGQZA010000070.1 GCA_020435805.1 Flavobacteriaceae bacterium | reverse complement strand
AAGAACATCTAGTTTCAAAAAAAAACCTCGCTAAATGCGAGGTTTTTTTTGAAAGAGCTTTTGAATTAGTGTTGTACTTCTTCTACAACTTCTTCAACGGCGTTGCTTAAAGTATCTACGGCATCTTCCATAGCATCTTTAGTTTCTTCCATAGCATCTTTTGTAGCATCTACTGCTTCTTCTACGGCACCTTCAGTAGCGTCCATAGCGTCTTCAGCTTTCTTCTCAGTTTCTCTACAAGAGTAAACAGAAGCAACTAAACAAAGTGCTGCAAATGAGATAAATAGTTTTTTCATTGTTGATAAGATTAGTAATTAATTTTTCGATGTCAAAAGTATATAATTTTTATCATTTGACTACTAATATGTTACAATTTATTTTTTATAGGAAATATTCCAATTTTTAATGGGATATATTCCATTTATAATTATATTTGATAGATGGAAAAAGAAATTTCAATTGAGGTAAAACGATTCAAAAAACTTCGGGAAGAATTAAAACACACACAACAATCCTTTGCCGAAATTTTAGGAATTAAAAATAGCACGGCAGACATTGAAAGGGGAAAAACAAAACTTTCCGGTAAAATGGTTATGCAATTGTTGCACCAGTTTGGGATTAACCCACTTTGGTTATATGGGAAAAGCCATACAAAACATATTGCAATAGATAAAAGTGATGTGAGCCCAAAAGTAGTGGTGGTAAACCAAGAAGGAGACGATGTTATTTTATTGGTTAACCAAAAAGCGGCTGCGGGGTATCCACATAATATTCAAGATGTTGAATGGGTGGGGGCTTTACCGGCTTTTAATCTTCCTTTACCGCAATTTCGAAATGCTACGTATCGTGGTTTTCAAGTAGAAGGAGATAGTATGCTGCCCAATATTAGGCCAAATGAATGGGTCTTGGGAAGGGCTGTTGCCAATATTACTGAAGCTTCAGACAGTAAAATTTACATAGTGGTTTTGAACGATTCGGTGTTAGTGAAGAAACTTCAAAAACTTCCATATTCAACACAAAAAGTAAAGCTGATATCGCTTAATCCGGAATACCTTCCCATTGAAGTAGAACTAAAAGATATTCAAGAACTGTGGATGGTGAACAGCAAACTTACCTTTGGTGTCGATGAGCCTTCAGAGAGTACCTTGTTGCGTCAATTGCAACAATCTATGGAAGAATTAAAAGGACAGATTAACAGGCTTAATTCTTGACCTCGATAGATTTTTTTAAATAGTTTAAAATAATCTGCGTTGCCCCGGTATTACTATTTATATAGTGTCCGGCAATCATACCGGTTTGCTCTCTAAATTTTTGATTAGTTACCAACTTTTCCAAGACATTTTTGCAGTCTTCTTCATTTTCAATCGAATAAAGCCCGGCCAAATCCTGTAGTTTGATTGCTTCCGGAAACTTTTCGAAATTTTTGCCAATAACCACAGGAATTCCAAAAGTTGCAGGCTCCAAAATATTATGCAGTCCGGTGGTTCCCATGGCACCTCCTACATAGGCAATGTCTGCATAACTATAAATTTTACTTAATAACCCAATAGTATCTATCATTAAAATTGAAGCTTCAGACAAGGGGTACTTTTCTATTTGTGAGTATAACGCAATTTTTGCATCAAATTTCTTAACAAGAGTTTCTATTTTTTCAGTATTAATACTATGAGGGGCAATAACAAACTTTACTTTTTTTCCTGTTTCAGAATTTATAAATGGCAATAGAACCGCTTCATCCTCGGGCCAGGTACTTCCGCAGACAATACAGAGAGAATTGCCCTTAAATTTTTCCATAAAATCCAATGTATTGTCCACTTCAATTTGATGAGAAACCCTATCAAAACGAGTATCTCCACTAATAGTAACATTATTTATACGAATACTGTTCAATAATTTTTTGGAAGCTTCATTTTGAACAAAAATATGATCGAAACACCTCAAAGCATTTCGCATAAAGCCCCCATGGGGTTTAAAAAAGGCTTGATTTTTTCGGAATAATCCTGAAATTAAATACGAAGGAATTTGCTGTTTTTTTAATTCGAATAAATAGTTGGGCCAAAAATCATATTTCACAAAAAAGGCCATAGACGGGTGCACTATTTTTAAAAATTTTTGCGCATTAACTATCGTGTCATACGGTAAATAAGTAACTATATCTGCAATGGGAGTATGTTTTTTTACTTCATAACCCGAAGGTGAAAAAAAGGTAACCACTATTTTAAATGTTGGCATTTCTCTTTTCAACGCTTCCATGATTGGGAGTCCTTGCTCAAACTCTCCCAAAGAAGCGCAGTGAAACCAAATAGTTTTATCGGTTTCGGCAAGGTGTTCTTTCAAAGTTTTAAAGACTTTTTGCCTGCCTTTTACAAAGTGCTTCATTTTTTTGCTGAAAAACTTTGTAGGCCATAAAATAAGTTGGCTTCCGTAAGTTAAAAGATTGTAAATCGTACGCTTCATAGAATAACTATTGCTAAAATACGTTTCTTTGAGCAATTGCGTTGTACGCCGATTTCAATTTTTGTAGTTTTGAAAAATTTACGTTTCGTTCATGAAAAAAATACAAATGGTTGACCTTAAAGGTCAATACGAGCATATAAAAGAGCAAGTAAACAAATCTGTACTCGAAGTAATAGAATCTACAGCATTTATTAATGGTCCCGAAGTACATCAGTTTCAAAAAGAATTGGAAGAATACTTAGATGTAAAGCATGTAATTCCGTGCGCTAATGGAACCGATGCATTACAAATTGCCATGATGGGCTTGGGTTTAAAACCCGGTGATGAGGTTATTACGGCCGATTTTACCTTTGCCGCCACCGTAGAGGTGATTGCGCTTTTAGGATTAACACCGGTATTGGTAGATGTAGATCCCGTTACTTTTAATATTGATGTGGAAGCTATTAAAAAAGCCATAACGCCTAAGACCAAAGCTATTGTTCCGGTACATTTATTCGGTTTATCTGCCCCCATGGATGAAATCATGGAAATTGCCAAAGCCCATAATTTATATGTAATTGAAGACAATGCACAAGGGATTGGAGCAAATTATACCTCAAAAGATGGAAGCAAAAAGAAAACAGGAACCATAGGTCATGTGGCTTCTACCTCTTTTTTCCCTTCTAAAAACTTAGGGTGTTATGGAGATGGAGGTGCTATTTTTACCAATGATGATGATTTGGCGCATACCCTACGCGGAATAGTAAACCATGGGATGTATATACGGTACCACCACGATGTCGTGGGTGTAAATTCAAGGTTAGATTCTATCCAGGCAACTATTTTAAGAGCAAAACTTCCCCATTTAGACAGTTATAACACGGCAAGAAAGGATGCGGCAAGAAAATACTCAGCCGCTTTTAGGGGCATTGAAAATATAATTACCCCGACAGGTTTTTGCCATGCAGAGAATACTATATGTGACACGTGTAATTGTCATGTGTTTCATCAATATACATTGCGAATTTTGAATTGCGATAGAGATGCATTAGTAGCACATCTTAATGAAAATGGAATTCCTTGCGGAGTCTATTACCCCATCCCATTACACGCTCAAAAAGCATACAAAGACACAAGATATATTGAAGCAGATTTTAAAGTTACGAATCAGCTGGTAAAGGAGGTTATCTCACTTCCCATGCATACCGAATTGGACGATGAACAAATTAACTTTATTACAAAAACAGTAATCGACTTTGTATCAAAATAATTTCTGAAAGTACTATCAATATGAATAAAATACTGGTTACAGGGGGGTTAGGTTATATAGGTTCTCATACTGTTGTTGCACTTCAGCAAGAAGGTTTTGAAGTAGTTATCATAGACGATCTTTCAAATGCTAATGAAGATGTCCTTTACAGGATTGGAAAAATTACAGGGATTACGCCTCAATTTGAAAAATTTGATTTGAGAGTAAAATCGTTAGTTGAAAGATTCTTTTCAGAAAATAAAGTAGCCGGGATAATTCATTTTGCAGCTAGTAAAGCGGTGGGAGAAAGCATGGAAAATCCTTTGCTGTATTACGAAAACAATATTCACTCTCTTGTGTATTTGTTACAAGCATGTGAAAAGCATGCGATAAGAAACTTTATATTTAGTTCTTCTTGTACCGTTTATGGTGAGCCAGATTCACTGCCTATTACCGAAGAAGCACCGGTAAAACAGGCTGTTTCTCCTTATGGAAATACAAAGCAAATTAATGAGGAAATTTTAAACGATACTTGCCGTGCAACTAAACTTCAGGCAATTTCGCTTCGTTATTTTAATCCCATAGGAGCGCATGAGTCGGCTGAAATAGGAGAGTTGCCCATAGGCACTCCGCAAAATTTAGTTCCTTTTATTACACAAACTGCTGCAGGTTTACGAAAAGAACTTTCCGTTTTTGGCGATGATTATCCTACGCCGGATGGAAGTTGCATACGGGATTACATTCATGTGGTAGATTTAGCAAAAGCACATGTTATTGCTTTGCAACGTCTATTAAATAAAAAAAATGCTTCAAATTTTGAAATCTTCAATCTAGGTACCGGTAGAGGAAGTTCTGTCCTTGAAATTATTAAAGCATTTGAAAAAGTTACTAGTAAAAAACTTCCTTATAAAATTGTTGATAGAAGACCGGGAGATGTAATTGCCGTATATGCAGATACTACAAAAGCCAACAGTGTTTTAGGTTGGAAAACCGAAAAAACCATGGAGGAAGCACTTGCATCTGCTTGGGGTTGGGAGAAAAAAATAAGGGGTGTTTAAACCCCTTCATTTAATTTTCTTAAAAACACCGAAGGATACATACCGTAACGTGCTTTAAATTTTTTAGAAAAACTTTCTGCACTTTTAAAGCCTACGTCACTGGCAATGGCCTCGATGGTATATTGCCGCATTTTGGGATTTGTTTGTAAATCTATGTAAGCATATTCTATTCGTAAATCATTCAAGTAATTTTTAAAAGACTTGTTCTTTACCTGATTAATAACTCTAGAGAGATAACTGTGATTGGTTCCCAACGATTTTGCTAAGCCCGGTAAGTCAAGGTCTTTATCAATATATTTCTTATCTGCTTCAAACTGTTTTAACTTTGAAAGAATTTCAGTTACAATATCTTCTGAAATTGAAATTGCTTCAACATTTTTTACGGTTTTTATAGCCCTTGTATTATCTTGATGAAGTTTTTCAACAATATCTCTGTATTTCAATTGTTGCTTTTGATGAAAAGAATAGAGTATTAGTGATGCTTCACCTACAATTTGAAACCAAACTTTCTTAAGAAATGAAAGCGATTGGGGATCCAGAACAGGTGCATTTTGTTGAAATACAAATGCTGTTCTTTTTTCTGCGGAGGTATCTAATAACTTTTCCATAAGGCTTAAATTTTACACTAACTTAAAATGAAAGCCTCTTATTTTAGGCAATGCCGATAAAAGTTTACTCCACAAAAATTATAAACCTACATAAAAAGTAGCTTTCTCTGTAGCCATGGCAGGATCAACTTTTTTAACCAATCCTTGTAAAACATTTCCGGGCCCTACTTCAATAAAGGTGGTGGCACCGTCTTTAATCATGTTTTGTACACTTTGTGTCCATTTTACGGGAGCCGTTAATTGTTTGATTAAATTTTTCTTGATTTCGGCAGGGTCTGTGACGGCTGTAGTACTTACATTTTGATAGATAGGACAAGCGGGAGCCGTAAATTGTGTATTTTCTATGGCACTTGCCAGTTCTTCTCTTGCCGGTTCCATTAAAGGACTATGAAAAGCACCTCCCACAGGAAGCAACAAAGCGCGTTTGGCACCGGCTGTTTTTAATGCTTCACAAGCTAAATTTACAGCCTCTATTTCACCTGAAATAACCAGCTGTCCGGGGCAGTTATAATTAGCCGCAACTACAATTCCTGGAGTTTCAGAACATATTTTTTCAACTATGGTATCTTCCAGCCCTAATACTGCCGCCATGGTAGAAGGATTCATCTCGCATGCTTTTTGCATGGCTAACGCCCTTTTATATACTAGTTCCAAACCATCACTAAAGGCAATGGTTCTATTGGCTACCAACGCCGAAAGTTCTCCTAACGAGTGTCCGGCCACCATATCTGGCTGGAAGGTAGTTCCCATAACTTCAGCCAAAATAGTAGAATGTAGAAAAATGGCAGGTTGTGTTACTTTGGTTTCTTTTAGTTCTTCGGCAGTTCCCTCGAACATAATTTTGGTAATATCAAAACCCAGTACCTCGTTTGCATGGGCAAATAAATCCTGTGCTTTTTCAGAAGCTTCAAATAAATCCTTACCCATTCCTGTAAATTGAGCACCTTGTCCGGGGAAAATATATGCCTTCATAGTGTTTGTTTTAGTTTTTAAAAATACATTTATTTTTTTTGCCATGTTTCATACGTAAACGCGTAGGCATGTCTTTCATCTTTTTCATGAAATTCTGAATGTATAAGTTGCCATTGGGTGGTATCGAATTCTGGAAAAAAAGTATCCGCTTCAAAAGTACCATGAACTCTGGTAAGTTCAATTTTTTCAGCAAAAGGTAAACTTAAAGCATAAATTTCTCCACCTCCAATAATAAAAGGTTGTGGGTCATTTTCAGAAATTTTTAAAGCTTCTTCAATGGTAGAAGCAATAATGACGCCTTCCTTTTTGTACTGTTTATTTCTAGTGATGACAATGTGTATTCTGTTGGGTAACGGCTTTGGAAACGACTCGAAAGTTTTACGACCCATAATAATATGATGCCCGGTAGTAAGCTGTTTGAACCGTTTAAAATCATCGGGCAAAT
Organism: Flavobacteriaceae bacterium; assembly: GCA_020435805.1. Classification (GTDB taxonomy): domain Bacteria; phylum Bacteroidota; class Bacteroidia; order Flavobacteriales; family Flavobacteriaceae; genus Halomarinibacterium. The sequence goes on along the minus strand of JAGQZA010000070.1, from coordinate 4,555 downwards.
GCCAAACAAGATTATTTTCCTTGCCTAATTCATTGTTTTCTCCTGTTGCTGCAATAAGCGTGATCATAGGTTGGTGGGCTCCTGAGGGGGGTCGTTTTTTTTTATTTGGGATGTTGTAATTTCCTTTTCTACCTCAAGATGAAGAGCATCTATTTTAGCCTGTTGTTTGGCTTTTAATTTTTCAATTTGACGGTCTTCCCATTCTTTTCCCATAAAGGAATTCATAATAAAAACATTGAAGACATGAATTAAAAAAAGTAACGCCCAGATTAAGATAGCCCAGACAAACCAATTTTTTATAAAAAAATCTTTTCCAATTCCTAAAACAGGATTAATAATAATGAGTAAGAGCGAGCCCGCCAGAAAAACAATAAAGTGTTGCATAAGCCTTTTTTTCTGGACTACGCGCTTACGGGCATATTCGTATTGTTCGCGTTGTTCTGCATCTATTCGCACTGTGTTTTTGCTTTTTGAAAACATAAGAGTACTTTTACTCGCAAAGCGAGAGTTAAAATATAGTAAGTAGCTATATTTTTGTAAAAATACCCAATTTTTAACCATTTATAAAGCCTTGTATGGAAGAATTAAGAAAACACTTTCCCGCATTACAGTCTTGCACTTATTTAAATACCGCTTCTAATGGGGTTATTCCTAAGCCGGTGGTAGCGTGGCGAAGACAGCACGACTTAGATTTAATGAACCATGCAAGTATTTTTAGAGATAAACATAAAGAACATATCGAGCAAATTCGTGGGAAAGTAGCCCGCTTTTTTAATGCTTCTGCAAATGAAACGGCACTTATCCCAAATTTTTCTTTTGGAATAAACACCGTTTTGGAAGGCATCCCTAAAGGACAAAAAATTCTTTTATTACAAAATGATTATCCCTCTATTAATTGGCCAGTAGAAATGCGTGATTTTGATGTTTGTTATGCCGAAATTGATGAACATTTAGAGAAAAATATTGAAGCAGCCGTGGCAAAGCATAACCCCGATATCTTTATGTTTAGTATTGTGCAATGGCTTACTGGGATAAAAATTGATTTTCAATTTTTGAAAGAATTAAAATCTGAAAACCCAGATTTACTTTTAATTGCCGACGGGACACAGTATTTAGGAACAGAATATTTTAATTTTGCTGAAAGCCCCATCGATGTGTTAGGGGCAAGTGCTTATAAATGGTTAACGGCAGGATATGGCAACGGGTTTATATTTATTAAAGAAGCGGCAAAACAAAAAATACATCCTCAAACACTGGGGTTTAACTCTGCTTTGCGATTTGAAAGCAAGCCCGAAGAAACCTTATTTGTTCGCTATTTTGAACCAGGCCATCAGGACACATTAAATTATGGGAGTTTGGAAAATGCTATGAATTTTGTGGAAGTCTTGGGTAGGGACACTTTGTACCGGCACTTATCAAATCTTTCAAAAAAGGCAAAACAAGAATTTGCTGAAACGGGATTGTTGCTTCCCAGTACCCTAAACCGAAAGGAGCATTCTTCCATTTTCAATGTAAAAGGGGGTAAAGTGTTATTTCAGAAATTGCAGAAAGAAAATATTATCTGCTCACCCAGAGGCGGCGGGATACGGGTAAGTTTTCACTATTACAATACGGAAGATGACCTTAATAGATTTATTGAGGTCATTCAGAATAACTAATTTCAGAATTATTTCCCGGTCTTAAAATTAAAAGGAACCGTATATTTTATCGCTTTTGGTTTTCCGGCAAGCATCCCGGGTTTTGCCATTTTTGGGATAAGCATAATGTTTCTTTTAGCTTCTTCCTGTAACGAAGCGGTTCCTCCTGTAACACTTTTAATATCAACAGTTCCTGTTTCAGTAATCATAAACTCAACAATTACTTTTCCTTGTTCGTTATTTTTCCAAGCTTCGGTAGGGTATTTAAAATTTTTACCTACATGTTGAGCCAACATTTGCCTGAAACAAGCATCGGTGCTTCCAGAATTAGATTCGCACCCCGGCCAGGTTGGGGCAATTTCTTTCATGGTAACGTTATTTTTATTTACCGTTCCCCATTCTTGCGAAAAGCCAGCGGCTGAAAAGGACATAAAAAGGATAAAGAATAATTTTTTCATAAATAGGTTTTTAAACTGCAACCGCTCCTTTTATATGTGGATGCGGATGATAATCAACGAGTGTAAAGTCATCAAATTTGAAGCCAAATATATCTTTTACATTTGGATTTAGCAACATTTTTGGTAAGGGGCGTATATCACGGGATAATTGAAGCTCTAATTGTTCAAAATGATTGCTATAAATATGGGCATCGCCAAAAGTATGAATAAAATCTCCCGGTTGGTAGCCACATACCTGTGCCATCATCATGGTAAACAATGCATAGGAAGCAATATTAAACGGAACGCCTAAAAAAATATCGGCACTACGTTGATATAATTGACAGGATAATTTCCCATCGGCGACATAAAACTGAAAAAAAGCATGGCATGGAGGCAAAGCTGCTTTTCCGTTGGCCACATTTTCTGAAAAGGATTTTGAAGTATTTGGCAACACCGAAGGATTCCAAGCACTCACCAACATTCTTCTGCTATCGGGATTCTTTTTTAGGGTTTCAATAACTTCCGAAATTTGATCAATTTCTTCACTGTTCCAGTTGCGCCATTGGTGTCCATATACAGGGCCTAAATCACCATTTTCATCGGCCCATTCGTTCCAAATTCGCACCCCGTTTTCTTGTAAATATTGAATATTGGTATCGCCCTTCAAAAACCAAAGCAATTCATAAATAATAGATTTTAAGTGTAATTTTTTGGTAGTTACCATGGGGAAGCCTTCGCTTAAATCGAATCGCATTTGGTATCCAAAAACACTTTTTGTACCGGTACCGGTACGGTCTTCTTTTACAGCGCCATGTTCTAAAACATGCGTTACTAAATCATGATATTGCTTCATTTGATTACTATGATTTGTGGTAAATGTAAAAAAGATAACGGCTTTTTAAAAGCGGTTGCATCCAACAATTATGAATAGTTATTAACCAATAATCATCCCTGCAATCGTGGCCGATACTAAAGATGCAATTGTACCTCCAATTAATGCCTTCATCCCAAATTTTGAAAGCGTTTTACGTTGTCCTGGAGCCAAAGATCCTATTCCGCCAATTTGTATTCCTATGGAGGCAAAATTTGCAAAACCGCATAGCATATAGGTTGCCATGATAATCGATTTTTCGTATTTTAAATGCACTCCGCTGGTTATATCTTTTAAATCGGCTAATTGTATATAACCCACAAACTCACTTGCGGCAAGTTTTATTCCTAATAGTTGTCCCAATAACATCATGTCTTCTTCTGCCACACCAATAAGCCACATGAGTGGGGCAAACACAGTACCTAAAATAGCTTCAATAGAAAAACTATCATAGACGGTATTTTGTGCCAGCCATGTGCTTAAACCTGTCCAATGTCCAATTTTCCCAAGCCCGTAATTTGCCATAGCAATAAAAGCCACAAAAACTAGAAGCATGGCTCCTACGTTTACCGCCAATCTTAATCCTTCGGTGGTTCCGTTGGCAATGGCATCAAGGATATTGGAGCCTATTTTCTCCTGAGAGACAGTAACATCGGTATTAATTTCTTCCGTTTGCGGATATAGAATTTTTGAAATAACAATTGCTCCGGGGGCGGCCATCACTGAGGCTGCAAGCAAGTGTTTTGCAAACATAAGTCTTAATTCGGGGTCATCACCTCCTAAAAACCCAATATAGGCAGCCAATACTGCACCTGCTACCGTGGCCATGCCGCCAATCATGACCAATAGCATTTCAGATTTATTCATCTTCTCCAAATACGCTTTAATAAGTAAAGGAGCCTCTGTTTGTCCTAAAAAAATGTTTCCTGCAACACTTAAACTTTCAGCACCGGAAATTTTTAATAGTTTGGTTAATAACCATCCCATCGCTTTTACTACTTTTTGAATTATTCCTAAATAAAACAAAACTGAAGTAAGTGCCGAAAAGAAAATAATGGTAGGCAGTACTTGAAAAGCAAAAATAAACCCGAAGGTGTCCATGTCCACCACGAGCCCTTCGAATAAAAATTTACTTCCGGCACGTGTAAAATCGAGAATAAGAATAAATACTTTGCCAACCGCTTCAAAAATACTTTTTACAAAAGAAATTTTTAAAACTCCAATAGCAATAACTAACTGAAAAACAAGTCCAATACCTACCGTTTTCCAATTAATTGCTTTTCTGTTGGAACTAAACAAAAAGGCAATAATCAATAAGGTTATCATGCCTAAAACACCACGCCAGAAACTAGTAAAAGAAAATCCTTGTGAGGGAATTATGGGGGTTACTTCTGCCTCGTTTTTATCGTTTGTATTTGCGGTAAGAGTTTCCTTTAAAGGAGTTTTAAATTTATAAATGGTAGTGTTTTCAGAAAAAACCAAAGTGGTATCGGTTAATTGGGATACCTTATAACGGCGAATAGTATCGGTGGGAGAATTATAAAATAAGACTAATAAATTATTTTGAAATATATAGTCTCCACTAGCTTTCAAATTATTTTTGGCCA
>JAGQZA010000006.1 GCA_020435805.1 Flavobacteriaceae bacterium | reverse complement strand
TTTACCTTTACTACTTTGTTAATTGCCATTCCTTCAGCAGTAAAGGCATTTAATTACATTACCACGTTATGGAGAGGAAACTTGCAATTTAATCCTGCCATGTTATTTTCTATCGGGTTAGTTTCTACCTTCATTACAGGAGGTCTAACAGGAATTATACTTGGAGACAGTGCCTTAGATATCAACGTTCACGATACTTACTTTGTGGTGGCACACTTTCACTTGGTTATGGGAATTTCAGCATTATACGGGTTATTTGCAGGAGTATATCATTGGTTCCCAAAAATGTTTGAGGGTAGAATGCTTAATAAAAACTTAGGGTATGTACACTTTTGGGTAACCGCTATAGGAGCTTACGGTGTTTTCTTCCCTATGCACTTTATTGGTATGGCAGGACTCCCAAGACGTTATTATACCAACACGGCATTTCCTTATTTTGATGATTTAGCAGACATTAATGTGGTAATTACCATTTTTGCCTTTATTGCCGCCGCGGCTCAATTAGTGTTCTTGTATAATTTTATTCATTCTATGTTCTTCGGAAAAAAAGGACCTAAGAATCCATGGAAATCGAATACGTTAGAATGGACAGCCGAAGTGAAACATATACACGGAAACTGGGACGGGCCCATTCCGCACGTATATCGTTGGGCGTATGATTACAGTAAACTAAACAAGGATGAAAGTGATTATGTGGTTCCAGGACAGGATTATATACCGCAAACATTACCTATTCAAGAAAATGAAGAAGAGATGAATCATTAGACTCTTTTTTAAAAAACATCAAAGCCCTTTCTATTTTTAGGAAGGGTTTTTTTATAGTTAAAAGGGAGAAACACTTCGTATATTTGTAGTATGAATGAACATCTTGATCCAAATAAAGAAAACTATTCCGAACAAGAGTTGGATATTGAAAGAAAGTTACGGCCTCTTTCTTTTGAAGACTTTTCAGGGCAAGATCAAGTGTTAGAAAATTTACAGGTTTTTGTTCAGGCAGCCAACCTACGAAATGAAGCACTGGATCATACCTTGTTTCATGGCCCTCCGGGTTTGGGAAAAACCACCTTGGCGCATATTTTAGCCAACGAACTTCAGGTAAATATTAGGGTAACTTCTGGACCCGTTTTGGACAAACCAGGGGATCTAGCCGGATTATTGACCAATCTGGAAGAAAGAGATGTATTGTTTATTGATGAAATCCACCGCTTGAGCCCTATTGTAGAAGAGTATCTTTATTCTGCCATGGAGGATTACAAGATTGATATTATGATCGAGTCCGGACCCAATGCGCGGACAGTTCAAATAAATCTAAACCCATTTACCTTGGTGGGTGCAACTACCCGTTCAGGATTGCTTACCGCGCCAATGCGTGCTCGTTTTGGTATTTCATCACGCCTTCAATATTATACCACCGAACTTTTAACAACCATCATTCAGCGGAGTGCCCATATTTTACATGTCCCAATTTCTATGGAAGCAGCCATTGAAATTGCCGGAAGAAGCCGCGGGACACCACGTATTGCCAATGCACTATTACGAAGAGTGCGTGATTTTGCGCAAATAAAGGGTAATGGTAAAATTGATATCAACATTGCAAAGTACGCCCTTGAACAATTACATGTCGATCAACATGGACTGGATGAAATGGACAACAAAATTTTGAAAACCATTATCGATAAATTTAAAGGAGGGCCAGTTGGTATCACTACATTGGCTACTGCTGTTTCTGAAAGTGCCGAAACGCTTGAAGAAGTCTATGAGCCTTTCCTTATTCAGCAAGGATTTATTGTGAGAACGCCCCGAGGAAGGGAAGTTACCGAGTTTGCATATAAACATTTAGGGAAAGTAAAAGGAGGAATTCAAGGAGGATTGTTTTAAATTGTTATTTTGTCTCCCCGAGTGCAGTCAAGGGGTCTTTATAGACAGGAAATAAATCTCGACGAGTTTATCTTGAACTACGCCGAAAGAGCGACCAAACATTGTGGATTCTTCTAAGACAACATATTCAAAGCTAATTAAAACTGAAGCAAAACGCCTTGGTTTTTTATCTTGTGGTATCAGCAAAGCCGAATTTCTGGAAGAAGAAGCCCCCCGATTGGAACGTTGGTTAAAAGCCAATATGCATGGAGAAATGAGCTATATGGAAAATCATTTCGACAAGCGGTTGGATCCTACCAAATTAGTCGAGGGTTCAAAAAGTGTCATTTCTGTATTGCTGAATTATTTTCCAAAGGAATTTCAGAGGAAAGATTCGTATAAAATTTCAAAATATGCGTATGGAACCGATTATCATTCGGTAATCAAAGAGAAACTAAAAGCGCTCCTTTTTTTTATTCAGAATGAAATAGGAGCGGTGAACGGCCGTGCATTTGTAGATTCGGCACCTGTTTTGGATAAGGCTTGGGCCGCTAAAAGCGGTCAAGGATGGGTAGGTAAACATAGTAATTTGCTTTCCAAACAAGTGGGCTCTTTCTTCTTTATTGCCGAATTGATTGTAGATGTAGCTCTTGAGTATGATGCTCCAGTTACAGACCATTGTGGTACGTGTACGGCGTGTATAGATGCCTGCCCCACACAAGCTATTGTGCAACCTTATGTAGTGGATGGCAGTAAATGTATTTCGTACCTCACTATTGAATTGAAAAATGAAATCCCTGCCCATTTTTCAAGCCAAATGGACCACTGGATGTTTGGTTGTGATGTTTGCCAAGATGTTTGTCCGTGGAATCGATTTAGCAAAGCCCACAGTGAACCTTTGTTTAATCCCCATCCGGAATTGCTTTCAAAATCAAAAAAAGAATGGAAAGAAATTACCGAAGAGGTCTTTGCAGAGATTTTTAAAAAAAGTGCTGTAAAGCGTACTAAATTTTCAGGCCTACAAAGAAACATTTCTTTTTTAAAAGATTAATCCTTAAAATTTTTTGGTTTCAAGGAGTCTGTTACCTTTGTAACCCTACATAATCAACAAAGATGAGCAAACCTAGCAGACGCAGAGAAGCGTTACTATATCACGCAAAACCAAAGCCGGGTAAAATACAGGTGGTTCCTACAAAAAAGTATGCCAGCCAAAGGGATTTGTCATTGGCGTATTCGCCGGGTGTTGCAGAGCCTTGTTTGGAGATTAACAAAGACACCGAAAATGTTTACAAATACACCAATAAAGGAAATTTGGTTGCCGTTATCTCAAACGGGACTGCGGTACTGGGGCTGGGAAATATAGGTCCAGAAGCTTCAAAGCCTGTGATGGAAGGAAAAGCACTTCTCTTCAAAATCTTTGCAGATATCGATGTTTTTGATATAGAAATTGGCACTGAAAACATAGAGGCTTTTATTGAAACTGTAAAAAATATTGCACCCACTTTTGGCGGAATTAATCTGGAAGATATTAAAGCGCCCGAAGCTTTTGAAATTGAGCGAAGATTGAAGGAAGAGCTGGATATTCCGGTCATGCATGATGACCAACACGGAACCGCGATCATCTCTGCCGCAGCCTTACTAAATGCTTTAGAACTTGCCGAAAAAGATATTTCGAAAGTAAGAATAGTGATTAGCGGAGCTGGAGCCGCAGCAGTTTCTTGTACCCGACTCTACAAAGCTTTTGGAGCAAAGGCCGAAAATATTGTAATGTGCGACAGCAAAGGCGTAATTCGGAAAGATCAAGAAAATCTTTCCGAAGAAAAAAAAGAGTTTGCTACAGCTAGGAATATAAATAGCCTAACAGAAGCAATGAAAGATGCCGATGTATTTGTAGGGCTTTCCATTGCCGATATCGTAACCTCAAAAATGCTGAAAAGCATGGCCGCAAATCCTATTGTTTTTGCTATGGCCAATCCCAATCCTGAAATTCCTTACGATGTGGCTATCAATACCAGAGAAGATATTATTATGGCCACGGGTAGAAGTGATCACCCCAATCAGGTAAATAATGTCTTAGGCTTTCCTTTTATCTTTCGTGGTGCTTTGGATGTTCGTGCCACAAAGATTAATGAGGCGATGAAAATGGCAGCGGTAAAAGCATTGGCAGAACTAGCAAAAGAGCCTGTCCCAGAGCAGGTTAATATAGCTTACGGGGAAACGCGTTTAAACTTTGGAAGAGATTATATTATCCCTAAACCTTTTGACCCACGTTTAATAGCTGCGGTACCCCCCGCTGTGGCAAAAGCTGCTATGGAAAGTGGTGTGGCACAGTCACCTATTACCGATTGGGATAAATATGTTGACGAACTTAATGAACGTATGGGGAGTGATAATAAAATTATCAAATTGCTCCTCGATAGAGCACGTTCTAACCCCAAGCGAGTAGTATTTGCAGAAGCAGACCATCTGGATGTATTGAAAGCCGCTCAAATTGTTTTTGAAGAAGGCGTAGCAACTCCCATTTTATTGGGGAGAAAGGATGTTATTAAAGAATTAATGGCAGAACTTGACTTTGAAGAAGACATAGAGATTATCGATCCAAAGTCTGATGAACATTCTGAAAAATTAAACTTTTATGCCCAAAAATTTTGGGAACAAAGAAAGCGAAGTGGTGTTAGTTTATTTGACGCCAAAAGGTTAATGCGAGAACGCAATTATTTTGCTTCTATGATGGTGATGGAAGCAGATGTAGATGCCATGGTTTCGGGGTATGCAAGATCGTATCCTACCGTAGTTAGACCTATTTTGGAGACCATTGGTAAATATGAAGGAGTAGATAAAATTGCTGCTACCAATTTAATGTTAACCCCTAGAGGCCCTCTGTTTATATCAGACACTTCCATTAATATTGACCCTACTGCAAAAGAGCTGGCTAATATTGCAGAAATGACCAATTACACCATGAAAATGTTTGGGTTAAAGCCGGTTATTGCTATGATATCGTATGCCAATTTTGGTTCTTCTAAAGATCCACATGCAGCAAAGGTGCGGGAAGCAGTACGTATTTTGCATAGTACTAATCCGGAGTTAGTTGTGGACGGTGAAATTCAAGTCGATTTTGCCTTGAATGCCGAAATGCTTAAAAGCAAATTTCCTTTTTCAAAATTGGCAGGAAATAAAGTGAATGCCCTCATCTTTCCGAATTTAGATTCAGCAAACAGTAACTACAAAATGTTGAAAGAACAAAAAGATGTGGTATCTATTGGCCCTATTCTTTTGGGGATGAAAAAACCGGTGCATATTTTTCAGTTAGGGGCAAGTGTCGAGGAGATGGTTAATATGACGGCTATTGCGGTGGTAGATGCACAACAAAAAGAAAAGCGGGAAAAGGAAAAGTATAAAAAGTAGCAAAGGTTTTACCGTTACAACATTGCTAAACAAATAAAAACGCCTAAAAGTTTTCACTGAAATTTTAGGCGTTTTTTAATTTAAGATTTTATGTGTTGGCTAAACGTTGTCACCGCCATAAAAGGTTTCTTCCAAAAAGTCTGCCGTATTTGCCACTTCAAAAAGTATCTTATACACCATATCGTCACTAATATCTGCCGATGGGACAGATTGAATAACAAAAGTTTCTGCCGGCTTACCATCGTAGGTATCGTTAACAACGGTTAAGCAACTATAGCAGCAGGAAGCTCCGGCTTTTTTCAACATAGGGTATAAAAGCGTTTGGTTATAAATCCCCACTCTACTGTTCATATAAATCTCCTTGCCGGCCTTTGACTCCTGTTGGGTTAAAAATACCCATTGGTACCTAAACCTACCGTCATTCAATTTTAAGACAACATCAACTCGAACAGTTCCGCTGGGTAGTTGGTCGCATTTCCAATTGTACTTTTCAACCATTTTAGAAATTCTGTCTAATAATTCCATAATATAAATGTTTAAATATGAATAGATTAATTGCTAATAAATATATAAAAACTAGTTCATAATTTTGGACAGGAATTTAAAAAGTTTACGATTTCTTAGCGTACAATATTTTTTAGATACAGCCTTTATTTTTTGAGTTTAATAATATTTATTACCCCTTATTTTCCTTAATATTTTCGAAAAAACCCTACTGTCTATTGAAAATAATTATACTATATTTGAAGCATTAACCTTTTTGTATTGAATGATTACCCATATTCAGGGAAAACTGGTAGAAAAAAACCCAACCGATGTGGTTATAGATTGTAATGGAGTTGGCTACTTTTTAAACATATCGTTACACACCTTTTCGCATCTCCCCAGCACAGAAAATGTAAAATTGTACACGCAATTGCTTGTTAGGGAAGATTCGCATACGTTGTTCGGGTTTTCATCGATAGAGGAAAGAGCGATTTTTAATTTATTAATTTCTGTTTCGGGGGTAGGAGCAAGTACGGCAAGAACCATGCTTTCATCACTTTCGCCGGAGTTAATAAGGGATGCCATAGTATCGGAAGATATTTTGACCATTCAAAGCGTAAAAGGAATAGGATCCAAAACAGCACAACGGGTTATTTTGGATTTAAAAGATAAAATATTGAAAGTTTATGGCGCTTCGCCGAATTCTTCAATGTCAAGCAATACGAATAGAAATGAAGCGTTATCTGCATTGGAGACATTAGGTTTTGCAAGAAAACAAGCCGAGAAAGTCTGCGATGCTTTTTTAAAAAAACAGCCACAGGCAACCTTAGAAGAAATTATAAAAGAAGCCTTAAAAAATTTGTAAAGATTTGGGAGTGAAAAATTACAATTTTAAGAACCACTTTGTTACGCATATATTATTTGGAATTCTATTTTTAGCAACTACGTTTAGCTATGGGCAGGATTCTACCGCAACAGGATACGAATCGGGTAGATTAGATCTTCCCGACCCCATCAGCATTCAAAACATGTACACCTACGATCCTATAACAGATCGATACATCCTGTCTCGAATGTTGGGTAATTTTGATATTTCTTACCCGGTAATACTCACTGCGGAAGAATATCGCGAATTGGTACAGCGAGAACAGATGAAGGCGTACTTTAAAGAAAAAATTGATGCAGCAGATGGTCGCAAAGAGGGTTCTGAAGAAGGACAAAAAAATCTGCTTCCCACCTTTTATGTGAATTCCGATTTTTTTGAAACCATTTTTGGAGGAAATACCATTGAAGTAATTCCTCAAGGAACAGTAGAAATGGATCTTGGCGTATTATATACCAAGCAAGACAATCCGCAGTTTTCCCCTCGAAACCGAAGTAATTTTTCTTTCGATTTTGATCAAAGAATCAGTTTAAGTTTGTTAGGTAAAGTAGGGGAGCGCCTTCAGGTAACTGCCAATTATGACACTCAATCTACCTTCGATTTTCAAAATTTAATAAAACTGGAATACACTCCAACCGAAGATGATATCATTCAGAAAATTGAAGTAGGTAATGTAAGTATGCCACTTAACAGCTCCCTTATTCAAGGAGCACAAAGTTTGTTTGGGGTAAAAGCCCAGCTTCAGTTTGGGAAAACCACCATTACCGGGGTATTTTCTGAACAGCGATCAGAAACTCGTTCTGTGGTTGCCGAAGGAGGTGCCACGGTTACCGAGTTTGAGGTTTTTGCGTTAGATTATGACGAAAATCAACACTTTTTCTTAGCGCATTATTTCCGAGATAACTACGATAGGGTGCTACAAAATTATCCTTTTATCAATTCGGCAGTTCAAATTACCCGTGCCGAAGTTTGGATAACCAATAGAAATACCACTACCAACGATGTAAGAAACATTGTGGCACTTCAGGATATGGGAGAGGCCGATGCCAGTAATATAGGGTTGCCGGTGATACCCGGAGGGTTCATTAATAAACCCAAAAATTCCTATCCAGATAACGGTAATAATGATTTCAATCCTTTTGGAATTGACAATCCCTCCGAGCAAAGTTTATTGAATAGTTCCATACGCGATATAGCAACCATACAAGCAGGTTTTGGAGGCGTTTCGGTAAGTGATGGAACCGATTATGTAACGTTAGAAAATGCCAGAAAATTACAGCCAAGCGAGTATAGTTTAAACACACAATTAGGGTATATTTCCTTAAATCAGCGGTTGAATAACGATGAAGTTCTGGCAGTAGCCTTTCAATATACGGTAAGCGGGAATGTGTATCAAGTAGGAGAATTTTCAACCGATGGGGTAGAAGCCACTGGGATTCAAACCGTAGAAGGTAATCCAAACCCCAATGAAGGTGAAAATGAAGTGGGAATTCCCCAAAACTTAGTGGTAAAATTACTGAAAAGTAACATTACCAATGTGAACGAGCCCGTTTGGGATTTGATGATGAAAAACATCTACCCCATTGGCGCTTACCAACTGGAGCAGGAAGATTTCAGGATGAATATTTTGTATCTGGATCCTTCGCCTATTAACTACATTAATCCTGTTGCCGGCACTGAATTCCCTGAGGTAGATGCAGGAGAGGTAGATTTAGATGATGCTACATTATTAAGAGTATTCAACTTAGACAAGCTCAATTTCAACAAGGATCCGCAACAAGGGGGAGATGGTTTCTTCGATTTTTATCCCGGCATTACCGTAGATCAACAAAATGGAAATATCATCTTTACCAGTGTAGAACCTTTTGGAGATTATCTTTTTGACAAACTTTCGTTGAATGTAAATGAAGATTATTCCAATCCGCAAACGTACAATGCCAACCAGCAGAAGTATGTGTTCCGAACCTTGTATCGTTCTACTAAAACACAGGCCGAGCAACAGCAAAGTGACAAAAATAAATTTCAATTAAAAGGAACTTACAAATCTACCGGGTCCGACGGGATTCCTATTGGAGCTTTCAACATTCCTCAAGGCTCTGTAGTAGTAACCGCCGGTGGAAGAACCTTGGTTGAAGGAGTAGATTATACGGTTAATTACCAGTTAGGTAGAGTTCAAATTTTAGATCCTTCGCTTCAAAATTCAAATACGCCTATCAACATTAGCGTTGAAAACAACACTTTATTTGGCCAACAAACCAAGCGTTTTACCGGGTTCGATATTCAGCATAAATTCAATAAAAATTTCCAGTTGGGAGGTACCTTTCTTAATTTGAACGAAAGACCTCTTACGCAAAAATCTTCCTTCCAAAATGAGCCTATCAATAATACCATGTTTGGTATTAATGCCAATTATTCTACCGAAGTACCTTTCTTAACACGATTGGTAAACAAACTTCCGAATATTGATACTGATGTGGTTTCTAACGTTTCGGTGCGTGGGGAATTTGCGTATTTGTTGCCCGGTGCTCCCAAGATTTCCAATTTCGATGGCAAAGTAACCGCTTATGTAGATGATTTTGAAGCAGCGCAAACCGCTATCGATGTGGCAACACCTTTAAGTTGGTTTCTGTCTAGTACCCCCTTGAGTTTTGACAATGATGCTTTTAACGATGAATTGAAGTATAATTATAATCGTGCTCGATTAAACTGGTACACGATTGACCCTGTTTTTTATAGTTCGCAACGCCCCGATGGGGTTACGGATGCAGATTTATCCTCTCCGTTTACGCGAAGAATTTTCCGAAATGAGATTTTCCCTGATCAGGATATTATTCAAGGACAAACGCAGGCCTTATTTCCTATTGATTTAGCATTTTATCCTTCCGAAAGAGGTCCTTACAACTATAATCCAGATGCTGCGGGTGGTAATACACTGCCTAATCCTGCCAGCCGATTTGGAGGTATTTCCAGACAATTATCTACTACCGATTTTGAGCGTTCCAATGTAGAATATATTCAGTTTTGGTTGATGGATCCTTTTATTTATGATGAAAATGCCAATAACCCCGGCGGAAAATTAACCTTTAATCTAGGAAATATTTCAGAAGATGTTCTAAAAGACGGCCGTAAACAATATGAAAATGGACTTCCTGCCGATGGTGGATCTGCCAATACCTTGGCAAGTAATTGGGGAAAAGTTCCCAGCAATCAATCGTTGGTATATACATTCGCCACTCAAGGACAAGAACGCGTTAATCAGGATATTGGGTTGGATGGATTGAACGATGATGATGAGAGAAATAAATACCCAAATTTTGGTGGTTTAGCAGATCCTGCCAATGATAACTACCAATACTTTTTACAAGCCGAAGGAAACATTCTTGAACGCTATAAATTTTATAACGGTACGCAAGGAAACTCCCCGGAACAGCTAAGCAATGATGATAGAGGTTCTACAGCGCAACCCGATGTGGAAGACATTAACCGTGATAATACCATGAACACGGTGGACAGTTATTTTGAATATGAAATTGACCTTATCCCCAATATGACGTTAGATTCAAAATATGTAACCGATATTAGGGAAATAACTGTAACTACTCAAAACAATCAAGAACTTCCGGTGCGTTGGATTCAGTTTCGAATTCCAATTAGCGAATATGATGAAGCGGTGAATGGTATTTCCGATTTCCGTTCCATTCGTTTTATGCGAATGTTCATGTCTGGATTTCAACAAGAAACGGTACTGCGTTTTGGATCACTGGAGCTTTTCCGTGGTGACTATAGAAGATATACAGAATCTTTAGATGTGGATAATTCAAGCAACGACCAAGACGGTACTGTGTTTGAAAATGAAGCGGTAGGAATTATCCAAAACAGTAATTATGTAATTCCTCCCGGGGTTTTCCGCGAAGAATTAAATAACAACAATAACATTATTCGCCAGGATGAACAGTCGCTTTCTTTAAAAGTTACCGATCTTGAACCGGAAGATGCTCGTGCTGTCTATAAAAACTTTAACGTGGATATGCGGCAGTATAAAAATTTAGAGATGTTTATCCACGCAGAATCTTTGGATGAAACCATCAATATGCTCCATGATGGTGAAATGGCAGCCTTTATCCGTTTGGGGAACGATTTAAACACCAGTTTTTACGAAATTGAAATCCCATTAAATGTTTCTCCCAAAATTCCCGATGCTAATGATAGTGATGCAGAGACTATTTGGCCTTTAGCAAATAGATTAAATCTTCCGCTGTCTTTGCTTCAAGAAATAAAGTCTTTGGCATTGGCTACGCAGGATTTAGACGCTACTGAGGTATTTTACCGTATGCAATCTGAGTTAGATCCTTCCTACACCGGAGGTGGTGAAAATGAATTGCGAATTGGTATCAAAGGAACCCCCAGCTTCGGAAATGTTCGTGTAATTATGTTGGGACTTCGTAATAAGTCTAATAGTAATGTTTCTGGAGAGGTTTGGTTCAATGAGCTGCGTATGAGTGAGCTTGACAATAAAGGTGGTTGGGCCGCCGTGTTGAATATGGATGCCAACATAGCCGATTTTGCCAATGTAAGCGCTACCGGAAATATGAGTACCATAGGCTTTGGTTCTATTGAACAAGGGCCCAATCAGCGTAGTTTAGAAGATACCAAACAATATGATGTAGTCACTAACTTCAATTTAGGGCAACTGTTTCCAAAGAAATGGGGCATTGTGTTGCCTTTTAATTATGGAATTGGGGAAGAATTAATTACGCCTAAATATGACCCCGAGTTTGAAGATATAGAATTACAATCTCGATTGGATAATATTACGGATGCTGATGAAAAGAATGCCGTTGAAGAGCAATCGGTAGATTACACCAAAAGACAAAGTGTTAATTTTATTGGGGTTCGTAAAAACAAAGCAGGGGAAAACCCCAGTAAACCGATGCCGTATGATATTGAGAACGTAACGCTCTCTTTTTCGTACAATCAAGTAGATCATCACGACTTTGAAATAGAAGATGCTTTAAATCAACAAGTGCGTTTAGGAGCAACGTACGATTATACCATCAACTCAAAACCGATAGAGCCTTTCAAAAAGAATGATTCATTGTTTATGGGGAAATATTGGCAGTTTTTAAAAGACTTAAACTTTAATCCGCTACCCAGCAGTGTTTCTGTTAGCTCTAACATTACACGGCAATACAACGAGCAAAAATTTAGGGAATTGCGTCTATTACCGGGTCAAATAGGACTTCCCACGCTTTATCAACGTAACTTTTTATTCGATTGGCAATACACTATTAATTATAACCTAACACAGTCGTTACGCTTCAATTTTAATGCAGCCAACAACCGTATTGTAAACAATTATATTAATGATGGCATTGTAGATAATTCTATTGGTGTTTGGGATGGATTCTTCCAGGTAGGAGACCCTAATCAGCACTTCCAATCCCTTCAATTAAATTATGATTTACCCACGGCAAAATTTCCATTTTTAAAGTGGGTGCGAATTGCCTATTCTTATCAAGGCGATTACCAATGGCAAGACGGAAGTGACCTTTTTAGCGAAATTACCGTAGAAGGCGACCCAACAGTTTATGATTTAGGAAATTCGGTTCAAAATGCCAGTACGCATCGTATTAACTCTACGTTGGATATGAATAGTTTTTACCGATATGTAGGGTTCACTAAAATTAAACCGGGAAGAAATGCAGGAAACAATGGTGATGGTGGGAATGATACAGGAAAGTCAGGTGCATCTCTTCTTGAAGGAAGAAGTGGAAAAGGAGAAGAAGGTGGAGATAAAGGAGGCGACAATGATCCTAAAAGTAGGAGGGATCAAAACTTAGCCGGAGGAAGAGGAGGTTCTGGTGAAGAAGGAAACGAAGTAGGAAAAGGCTCGGGCTCTGGTGCCGGTGGAGGGACTTTAACAGGAGGTGAAAAAGCTGCAAACACCCTCATTGGGTTAGTTACATCCATTAAGCGAATTCAGTTAAACTATCAAGAAAACAATGGTATTTTCTTACCGGGATATCTTCCCTCTGTTGGATTTGCGGGTTCTTTAAGACCAAGTACAGGGTTTGTGTTTGGAAGTCAAGCAGAGATTCGGGAAATGGCTGCCAGAAAGGGATGGCTCACCATTTATCCTGAATTTAATGAACAATATACCGAAGTAGAAAGCAAACAGTTAGATGCGCAAGTGAATATGGAATTAATTCCGGATTTAAAAATTGATTTTAATGGAAGCAGAGCGTATTCAGAAAACTATACTGAAAACTACATAGTACGTGATGGCTTGTATGAATCACTTACCCCAAATACTTTCGGAAATTTTAATATTTCTACACTTTTAATTAAAACAGCCTTCAGTAAAAGCGATGAAAATGGCTCTGCTGCTTTCGATGATTTTAGAGCCAACCGAAGTGTTATTGCAGATAGATTAGCTCGAGATTTGGAGCAAAATAATCCAAATTATAGCTATGCTATTGATGCAGAAACCGGGTTCCCTGTTGGTTTTGGGCCTACCAGCCAAAAAGTATTGTTGGCATCGTTCCTTTCGGCCTATAAAGGAAGTGATGCAAGCAAAGAAAAAACGGGAATATTCCGTGACATACCATTGCCTAATTGGGATTTGAAATATACCGGATTGATGAGAATCAAGTGGTTTAAAAAACAATTTAAGCGTTTTTCCATTCAGCATGGATATCGTGCATCCTATACGGTAAATCAATTTCAAACAAACTTGGATTTTGATAGAGAAAATCCGCTGGAGTTGGATCAATCAGGGAACTTTAAAAGCGATGTGTTCTTAAATAATGTGAATCTTACTGAACAGTTTTCGCCCTTAATTAAGATAGATTTCGAAATGCAAAATTCGGTTAAAATTTTAGCCGAACTTAGAAAAGACAGAGCCCTTTCACTTAGTTTTGCCAATAATTTATTGACCGAAATTCAAGGGAATGAAATAATTTTAGGATTGGGATACCGAATTAAGGATTTACGTATTGGAACTAATTTTGGCGGTAAGAAGCGTATTTTAAAGAGCGACTTAAATTTCAAGCTGGATGCATCTAGGAGATATAATAAAACCATTATACGTTATCTAGACATCAATAATAATCAAACTACCGCGGGTCAAACCATCTATGGCTTACAGTTTACAGCAGATTATGCGTTGAGTAAAAATCTTACTGCTTTATTCTATTACGACCATACGTTCTCTGAGTATGCTATTTCCACGGCATTCCCACAAACTACCATTAGAAGTGGTCTTACCTTACGTTATAACTTTGGAAACTAAATAAATTAATATTCTTTACTGTCACTAAAATGAATGTACCATCAAATTTAAAATATACAAAAGACCACGAGTGGGTGCGTATTGACGGCGATATAGCTACCGTAGGAATTACCGATTTTGCCCAAGACCAATTAGGCGATATTGTGTATGTAGAAGTAGAAACACTTGGCGAAACTTTGAATAAAGAAGAAGTCTTTGGCACTGTGGAAGCCGTTAAAACCGTATCCGATTTATATTTGCCATTGTCTGGAGAGATTATTGAATTTAATGAAAGCCTAGAATCTGAACCGGAAAAAGTAAACACCCACCCTTATGAAGATGGTTGGATGATTAAAATTAAAATATCTAATCTTGATGAGGTAGCAGAACTATTAGATGATGCGGCTTATAAAGCACTTATTTGAAACTAAGGTTCTCAAAATTTTTGCAATCCTTTATTCCCTTTTTGTAACCTTTATCATGTTATTTCCCTTATCGGGGAATACAAAAGTTACCATTCCTTTTTTTGATAAAATAGTACATGGGATTGTTTATTTTTTCTTTGTAGTTATTTGGCTTCTATATGTAACAAAGGCATATAAAGAAATAAAGTGGGCATATTGGATAGTTTCCTTGTTATTATTCATTTATGGTATAATTATTGAAGTTTTACAAGGTAATTTTGTAGCTAATAGAACCCAAGATACTTGGGATATAGTTGCAAATACAGCAGGAATATTAGTAGGAATAGTCGTATTTTATAAATTAAAGAGACTTTTATTCTCAAAAACTGAAATTCCTTTTTAATAACAGTACAATTTTACCTATTTTAGCAACTATCAAATTTTTGAATTATGGAACCTAAAAAGAATTCTAAAGCAAACTTAAATCAGTGGAGCAATATTTATGTGCTTGCTGGTTTGGCCTTAATGTTATTTATCTCTTGGAGAGCTATCGAGCACAAGACTTTCGACAAAGATAATCTTGCAGGAGACACCTTAAATGTAGGTGATGACTTACTAGAAGATATTCCAATTACACAAACCATTACACCACCCCCTCCACCACCCCCTCCGCCACCGGCACCTGAAGTGATTGAGGTTGTTGAAGACGAAGAAGAAGTAGAGGAAACTGTTATTAAATCTACCGAGACTAGCCAAAATGAAGAGATTGTAGAGATCGAGGAAATTGAAGAAGTAGAGGAAGAAGAAATTGCAGACGTTCCCTTTGCGGTAATTGAAAATGTACCTATTTATCCTGGTTGCGAAAATGCAGGAAATAATGAAGCCAAAAAAGCTTGTATGTCTGAAAAAGTTCAACAATACGTTTCTAGAAAATTTGATACTGAGTTAGCAAATGATTTAGGTCTTGAAGGAAAACAACGTATTTCTGTTCAGTTCAAGATTGATAAAAATGGAAACATTGTTGATGTAAGAGCCCGTGCCCCACACCCCCGTTTGGAACAAGAAGCGGTTAATGTGGTAAAATCATTACCAAAGATGACCCCAGGAAAGCAAAGAGGAAAACCAGTAGGGGTTCTATATGCCCTTCCTATTTTATTCCAAGTAGAAAATTAGATAGTACTCTCGTATTTTATATAAATCGTCCCGCTCAAAGCGGGACGATTTTATTTTGGCATATCCCTTGTATAGCTTGTAGTATAACTTTTAAATACAGCTATTATGATGCCATCAGTAAAAATGGAAAGCAAATCTAAAGTAGAAGGGCTTTCAAAAAGAGAAGAAAAAAAGAGAATTAACATTCGTTGGAATTCAGGATTGTTTTTTCAAATAGGACTTATCATTAGCATGCTATTTGTCTTTCTTATTGTGGAAAGTAATTTTGGGATAGGAGAAGCAGAATTTCAGTTCCCTAAAGAGAGAGAATTAAATGAAATTGCCTTAAAAAATTATGTGGTAGAAGTTATTCCTGAAAAGAAAGTAGAGGTGAAAGAAGTAGTGAAACCAAGAGAGACTCAAAAACCTGTTGTTTCAAACAAGTTTAAAGAAATGGACAATACCATTGTAGTAAAGGAAAGTAAAACTGCAATAACCGAAGTAGATCCCAATGCGTCTAATAAAAATACAATCCCTACCTTTTCTGAAGCCAATAAACCCAGTAAAACTACCTTGATGATGGTGCAAAACGCCCCTATTTTTCCTGGGTGTGAAACACTGGCTACCGAAAAAGAACGAAGAGCCTGTTTGGACGAAAAGATTACTGCTTTTATTGGCAGGAAATTTAATACCGATAAATTTTCTGAAAAATATGCCGGAAAGAAAAATAGAATTGATGTCCAGTTTACGGTAGATTCCCAAGGAGAGATTGTAGATATTAAAACCCGATCTGCTTATGAAGATTTAGGGTTAGAAGCAAAAAGAGTGATTGGTTCGCTTCCAAAATTAACTCCTGGAAAACATAACGACCAGTGGGTAGAGGTGGTTTATACCGTTCCAATAAGCCTCAATATTAAATATTAAATAAAAAAGACCCGCTTAATTGCGGGTTTCTTTTTTAAAGGGAATTTTAAAAAAGTGTATCTTTCCAGATAATTAAAATGCCCTTTACCTATGAAGCCTTTTCATTACCTATTGCTGTGCTTTTTTTTAGTTTCAATATCTGTAAAAGCTCAAGAGAGTAATGACCCTCTTGAAAAATACCCTATTTTCCCGAATTGTGAGTCGGTGGCTATTTTAGATTTGAAAACTTGTTTTGATACAACCGTACAAGATTTGGTGTTTTTAAACATAATAGTGCCAAGTATTGTTTCAGAAGAAAGCTATAAAGGACTGGTTTCTGTTTTTTTTGAAGTAAATACCGAAGGAAAATTTAAAGTACTCTATGTAGATGCAGTCTATAAAGAGCTGAAAGAGGAAGTAGTTCGTGTTTTTGAAACCTTTCCGCAAATTACTCCTGCTACCTATAATGGAAACCCCAGTTATGCACAGTTTACTATGTCTTTTATGATTCCGTTAGGGGAAAGTGCTATAGAAAAACCTTCTGTTGCCCAAACCAAAATTATTGGTAAAGAAGAGCTTAGTGAGTATGATTCCATTGAGAAAGTACCGTATAAAAATGACGAATATACCAGCCAGCTTACTATTCCTCTTTCACATCATCAGTACAGCCTTTTCGATCCTTATATCAATCAAATAGGAACAAATAACCATACGGCCCAAAAACCTTTCCTATACAGTGAGGTAAATAAATACTATAATTTTGAGGCGCAAAATGAAAAAATTTTAAAATCGGGGTCGTCTTGGCTTAGCAGAAAATGGTGGAACGACCATATGGTTACCCTTAAAGGAAAAGATTATTGGCTCACTTTAGATCCCGGGGTAGATTTGCAAGCCGGGAAAGATACCGATGCAGATATTACTACATATAACAATACCCGTTTAATTTATACCCAAGGCGGAATTGGAAAACAGGTAAACTTTTTTGCTACCATTTATGAAAGTCAAGGAAGATTTTCCGGTTACTTTAATCGCTATGCAGAGTCCATAAGACCCGATGGAGGAAACCCAGCTATTATTCCCGGGAGGGGAATTGCCAAGCAATTTAGAACAGATTCGTATGATTACCCCGTAGCAACCGGGTATATTTCTTTTACTCCTTCAAAGTATTTTAATTTTCAGCTGGGGCACGATAAAAACTTTATAGGGGATGGGTACCGTTCGTTATTTTTAAGTGATAATGCAAGCCCGTATCCCTTCTTTAAACTGAATACAACTATTTGGAAATTAAAATATACCAATACTTGGATGTCACTTAGAGATGTACGAAGCGAAGTAACTGAAGACGGCTCTTTCCGTACCAAATTTATAGCCAACCATTATCTAAGCTACAATATTACCAAGAGGTTGAATATCGGTTTTTTTGAATCGGTTATATGGGAGAATGATAACGATCGGGGGTTCGATTTCAATTATTTAAACCCGATTATTTTTTATCGTGCCATTGAATTCTCGACTGGTTCCCGCGGAGGTAACGCAATTATTGGGCTAAGTGCAAAGTATAAGGTAAATAATAGAGCAAATGTGTATAGCCAATTAATCATTGATGAGTTTTCATCGGGGGATATTTTTGGTGGTAAGGGCAGCTATAAAAATAAAGTAGGCTATCAATTAGGGGCTAAATATTATGATGCTTTTGGGGTAAAAAACCTTTATTTACAGGCAGAATATAATAGGGTAAGACCCTATACCTATTCACATAATTCGGTGGTGCTAAATTATGGGCATGCCAATCAATCTATGGCGCATACATTGGGGGCAAATTTTTCAGAATTTATGACTATTGCGAGATACCAAAGAGGGCGATTATTTGCCGATGCCAAGCTTATTTTTGCCAAAAGAGGGTTCGAGTTTAATACCGCAGAAGACAGTTTCTTCTACGGAAGTAATATTTATGGAACCGAAGATGATAGAGTTTCAGACGATGGAAATGACCTTGCCCAAGGGAATACTACCGATTTCTTCCATGGAGAATTTCAAATAGGGTATCTTATTAATCCTGCTACCAATTTAAAAGTATATGGAAGCCTTATTTACAGAGATTTTTCTCCCTTAGAGGATACAGAAACCGTATTCAGTAATCAAACTACTTGGTTCAATTTTGGAATACGAACCGATTTGTTTAATTGGTATTACGATTTTTAAAATAAATTATTTACGCCTTCTTTTATCACGGTAAGTTCTAACAACATCGTCGTATAAAAAGTTGAAGAATTTTTCAGTGGTTATAAAGCCATTCCCAAAACCCTTATCATCAAAATCTTTTGTTAAATTTAATGCTATAATCTGTTCTTTTGTTTTGTTTTCGAGGTGATGGTAAGCTATTCGGGAATATAAAAAATCTATCATGGACTGGGTATATTTTACATCTTTAGTAGTGGCTACTTCACCGTGTCCTGGAATAATTTTGGTTTCGTCATTAGCCACCATCAGTATTTTTGAAAGTGCCGCTTTGTAGCCATCTAAAGAGCCTCCGTTGTTGGTATCGATAAAAGGATATAAATTACTTACAAAAACATCGCCGGTGTGTAACACATTGCTATCGGTAAAATAGACCAAAGCATCACCATCGGTATGGGCATTGTGAACGTGGAATACAAATATTTTTTCCCCATTGAAGTGAAATGTTAAATCATCGGTAAAAGTAATCATGGGGAGGTTATCACTAAGCACAATGGTACTCTCTAATTCTGAAACTGTTCTTTTTGCCGAAACCTCTGCTCTTTCTTCGTTAGCCCCATCTTTTTTAAATTTTTCGAGATTTTTTTCATATACTTTGTTAATAGAATCTTGTACTTTTTTTGAAGCTTCAATAATAAGTCGCTTTCTTACATTTTCGTGAGCAAAAATAACAGTCCCCTTTTGAAGCATATTTTCGTTGCCTCCTGTATGATCTCCGTGATGATGAGTGTTGATTAAGAATTTTACCGGTTTCTTGGTAAAAAACCCAACGGTAGTTAAAATGGCATCGGTTCCTTCGGCAAATTGATCATCAATCATAAAGGCTCCATCATTGCCAAAACAAAGTCCCATATTCCCGCCTTTTCCTTTAAGCATATAGATACTATCGGCTACTTTAACCGCAGAAACGCCATAAGAAGGCACATAATTCCCACTTTGTTCTTGCTTTTCATCACTATCCACCTCCTTATTTTCTTTTTCAATTTGTTTTAATCTTTCTTTTTCGGCCTTTTTTTCCTGCTTTTTAATTTTTTCTTTATTAACTGTATTTTTGTCTGAATCACTTTGAGAAAAACTCAAACTTGTCGCTAAGAATGAAAAAAAGAGAAAAAAGAATAATGTGCGTATCATGATATAAATTTTTATGGCGTGAATTTAATAAAAAGTACTATTAAATGACTAATTATAGAATATAAGTTGTAAAAAAAGAAGTACGTACTGTATCTTTGCGCATCAAAAAAAAAGTATTGTCTATAAGTCCTTCAACATCAATATTTTCACGGTTTGGTGCAAATTTTGCCGAAATTACCAAAATACGCTTATCTATAAGCGTTGTTTTTTCCTCTATTGCCGGATATTTTTTAGGAGCCGAAACGGTAGATTTTTTAGTTCTTTTATTATTAACCATAGGGGGCTATTGTATGGTTGGGGCATCTAACGTTTGGAATCAAATTATTGAAAAAGATCTCGATGCCTTAATGGATAGAACCAAAACCCGGCCGCTTCCTTCAGGAAGAATGAGCGTTCGACATGCCTTTGTATTGGCTTCTATCCTTACACTATTAGGGGTTGTTATCTTATATACCATCAATGCACAAACAGCGATGTTTGGAGCCATCTCTATATTTATGTATGTAAGCCTATATACGCCCTTAAAAACAAAAACGCCCCTAGCTGTTTTTGTAGGGGCTTTTCCCGGGGCTATACCATTTATGTTAGGTTGGGTGGCTGCTACCAACGATTTTGGGATAGAGCCGGGGACCTTGTTTATGATTCAATTTTTTTGGCAATTTCCCCACTTTTGGGCCATTGGTTGGTTTTTGTTTGAAGATTATAAAAAAGGAGGGTTTTTTATGCTGCCTACCCGAAAAAAAGACAAAGGAACGGCCATGCAAATTATTTTATATAGCGTTTGGACCTTACTCGCTTCACTTATTCCGGCCTTTCATATTACGGGCACCCTTAAATTGAGTATCGTAGCTGCAATTTTAATTTTTGCCTTGGGTAGTTGGATGATTTACTATGCGGTTCGTTTATTCAAGCTGAAAACTGAAAAAGCTGCCAAACAGTTGATGTTGGTAAGTGTAAGCTATATTACCCTACTCCAAATAATCTTTGTTGCAGATAAATTTTTACGATAATGAAGTACACCGAAGGATCTGAACAATTAAAAACAGAACGAGCAAAAAAAATGATGCTTTGGTTTGGCATCATAAGCTTGTCCATGAGTTTTGCTGGTTTAACCAGTGCCTATGTGGCTAGTAAAGAACGAGCCGATTGGCTTGAAAATCTAGCATTACCCCAAGCATTTTACGTAAGCTTAGTTGTTATTATTCTAAGTAGTTTAACCATGCATTTTGCCAAAACTATGGTTGTTCAAGAACAACAAAAAGCTGGGATGTTTTTATTGCTAACGACATTTTTTTTAGGGTTTGTATTTATCTATCTGCAAATTCGTGGCTTTTCAGAAATCTATTTGAAATCCGGGTATGCTTTTAATGAAAACATAGCATTTTCATTTATCTATATCATTGTTGTAGTGCATATTGTACATGTTGTTGTGGCTCTATTTTCCCTTTTAATAGTAATTTATAATCATTATAAACAGAAGTATAAAAACGGTAAAACCCTTGGTATTGAACTTGCTACTACTTTTTGGCACTTTGTGGATGTTCTGTGGATTTACCTCTTTTTGTTTTTCTTTTTTATGAGATAAAAATTATCCTTATTTTTGCACTCTAAATAAACCAATTTCTCTGTATGGAAGCAACGCTTGCAAAAACAGGCACCGAAGAAAAAACCTGGGGAGGTGGTAACCGCCCACTCAATGCCAGTTACGGCAAGATGATGATGTGGTTTTTCATCGTTTCAGATGCCCTAACATTTTCCGGCTTTTTAGCGGCCTATGGTTTTTCGAGATTTAAGTTTATTGAAACATGGCCCATTGCCGATGAGGTGTTTACTCACGTACCCTTTTTGCACGGGCAGGAACACCCCATGATTTATGTGGCGTTTATGACGTTTGTGCTTATCATGTCGTCTGTTACCATGGTACTTGCCGTAGATGCAGGCCATCATTTAAACAAGGCAAAAGTAACGCTTTACATGTTTTTAACCATCATTGGTGGTTTAATATTCGTTGGATCGCAAGCTTGGGAATGGGCAACTTTTATAAAAGGCGATTATGGTGCGGTTCAAACAAAAGGCGGAAACATCATTCAATTTGTAAATGCTGAAGGCCATCGGGTGGCATTAAGGGATTTTGTGGTAGCTGCCCCAACCGAAAGGGAACAATTGGAAAGAAAAGACGGTTTTTGGTTTCAAAAGGAAGGATCCTTGCCAACTTATACCCTAAACGATGTCATTTCAGGCTTTGACGCGCATCCAGATATGCTCATCAGGACGCAAACCCTGAACGAGCACGGTCATAAAACGGTACTTTCAAGAGGGGAGTCGTTGCAAATGCTAAAAAATAACGGGAAGCACGTTGTAGAAGGTGCCAACCTGCATGAAAATGAATACGGTTCGCCATTGTTTGCCGATTTCTTTTTCTTCATCACAGGGTTTCACGGGTTTCACGTGTTAACGGGCGTTATTATCAACATTATCATTTTCTTCAACGTTATTCTAGGAACCTATGAAAAGCGCGGAAGCTATGAAATCGTTGAAAAAGTAGGACTTTATTGGCACTTTGTAGATTTGGTTTGGGTATTTGTATTTACCTTCTTTTACCTTGTTTAATTTTCAGAAATACTAACACATGGCGCACGAACATAAATTAGAGATTTTTAGAGGACTGTTAAAGTTTAAGTCCAATGTTACCAAAATTTGGGGGGTTTTTGCCTTCTTATGTTTGGTAACCGCCGTTGAAGTGGTTTTAGGGATTGTAAAACCGGAAGCTTTAACCCATAGCCATATTTTGGCCATGAAAACCTTAAACTGGATATTTATAATTTTAACATTGGTAAAAGCCTATTACATTACTTGGGACTTCATGCACATGCGCGATGAAACCAAAGGAATGAGAAGATCGGTGGTTTGGACAGCGGTATTCTTAATTTGCTATTTAATATTAATTTTATTGATAGAAGGAGATTATATTTTTGATGTTTATAAAGTAGGACATGTAAAATTTAACTTCTAAAAAGTTTAAAATTTTTAAAAAACCCATCAATTGATGGGTTTTTTTATTGCAATAAATTAATTCCTATTGTTTGCATTCCCTTTTTTTGGGTTGTACTTTTGCAAAAAACTATCCCTTGAAAGCAAAGAAGTATAGTGTCCTGGCCATTCTTTTTTTACTCCCCATTACGGTGTATCTATTTTTTGCTTCCGGGGTCAATAACTTTGCAAAACTTCCGGTCTTAACACAAAACGTATCCGAACTCAGTTCTTTTACTGCTGAAGATGGTACACCGGTACAATTTCAAGATAGAATTACAGTATTGGGGTTTTTTGGGAAAGAGGTTGAAAACAAGAAAGCCCATGCGTTTAATTTGGCTCATAAAATCTATAAAAAGAACTACCAATTTGAGGAATTTCAGTTTGTTATTTTAGTAGATACTAGCCAACAAGAAGCTGTCCTCAACCTAAAGGAAAAACTAAACGAAATTGCAAATCCCGTAAATTACAGGTTTGCTTTTGGAACCCCCGAAGCTATTTCCGAAGTGTTTAACTCTTTGCAAACAAATGGAAACTTAAATGAAAATGCAGCCACCAATCTAGTTTTTATTATTGACAAAGAGCGAAATTTACGTGGCAGGGAAGCAGATGACGATGCTCAAATTTTGTATGGTTTTGATGCTTCTAACTATGCCGAAATAAACAACAAAATGAGTGACGATATTATGGTTGTTTTAGCAGAATATCGACTTGCGTTAAAAAAATACAAAACCAAAAGAGAGATATAATTTTGAAGACAAATTATTCGTATATAGGGATTTCGTTTGTGATCTTGGTTTTTGGAATTCTCTTTATTCCCAAGATTATAAACAGAATAAATAATCAAGAAACTGTAGATCTCGATCGTCATCATTTGGAAAGAAAGAGCATTCCTGCTAAAGATTCCTTGGTGACCATTGGGACTGTTCCGGCTTTTCATTTTATAGATCAAAATAAGGATACCATCTCCAATCAAACTTTTTCAGGGAAAGTATATGTAGTCGAGTTTTTCTTCAGTACTTGTCCTTCTATCTGCCCGATCATGAATCAAAACATGAAAAAAGTGGAACAGGTCTTTTTGGCTGAAACTAATATGGCCATCGCTTCAATTACTATCAATCCCAGTTATGATACCCCAGAAGTTCTGAAAGAATATGCTTCAAAATATGAAGTAACAAAACCCAATTGGTATTTCCTTACCGGAATACAAACAGAAATTTATAGCCTAGCCAATGAAGGGTTTAATCTGTATGTTGGCGAAACTCCGGAGATTGAAGGAGGGTTTGAACACTCGGGCTTTTTTGCACTCATCGATAAAAACGGCAATATTCGTTCCCGAATAGATGAAAACGGGAACCCTATTATTTATTACAACGGATTGGAAGAAAGCGGAATAGAAATGCTCATTGCCGATATTAAAAAATTACTTAAAGAATAATATGCCATCATCAAATACCAATAAAAAATATACCCTTTGGACCTGGATTTTATCCATTGCCATTCCCGTTGTGGTTGCCCTACTTTTTCGAGTACGAATACCCAATGTAGCACCGCTTAGTTTTTTACCCCCTATTTATGCAACTATTAATGGAGTAACAGCAATATTGTTGGTGATTGCGGTTGTACAAATTAAAAAAGGAAATCGGTTTTTACATGAGGTTTTTATGAAATCTTGTATGGTGCTCTCTGTGTTGTTCTTGGTAATGTATGTAGCATATCATATGACGTCTGACCCAA
Source organism: Flavobacteriaceae bacterium (assembly GCA_020435805.1). Taxonomy (GTDB): domain Bacteria; phylum Bacteroidota; class Bacteroidia; order Flavobacteriales; family Flavobacteriaceae; genus Halomarinibacterium. Next base: position 9,120 of record JAGQZA010000006.1, on the reverse strand, counting down.
CTCCTTATGGAGGCGAAGGGCTGTTAAAATATATTTACTATTTTATTTTAATTACCCACATTTTACTTTCTATTTCTGTTATTCCTTTTGTATTGGTAACTTATGTAAGGGCCATTACAGGAAGGTTTCCACTACATAAAAAAATAGCTAAAATTACCTTCCCTATTTGGCTATATGTGGCTGTTACAGGAGTTATTGTTTATGCCATGATAGCTCCCTATTATTTGTGATGAAAGCTAAACTCTTCATAGCGCTTCTTTTGCTATTTATGGTATTGCCTGCAGACGCACAATGTGCTATGTGTCGAGCTGTTTTAGAAAGTGAAGAAGGAAATTCCACTGCCAAAGGAATTAACAATGGTATTGTTTATTTAATGCTGTTCCCTTATTTGCTAATTGGAGGTATAGGATATGTAATCTACAAAATGAAACAAAAAGGGAAATAATGATTCTTAAAAATGTTGTTTGCGAGTGATATTATCTAAGAAGTTAACAAACAATTTATTTTAGCGATATTTGTAACACTTTCATACATCAAAAGACCAATGGGTCAACAATCATTATGAAGCAATTATTTTTTTTCATTTTAGTACTACTATTGGGAGTTTCAGTACAAGCTCAAACCCAAAAATGGACATTACGAGAGTGTGTAGCTCATGCGCTTGAAAACAATATTTCAGTTAAACAAAGCGAACTAGATAAAGAACTGGCCGAACTAGAAAAAAGTGATGCCTTAGGGAATTTTTTACCTTCTTTAAATGGTTCGGCATCAAATTCTTGGAATACAGGACTTACGCAAAATATTACCACCGGAGTTTTAGAAAACCAAACCTCTCGTAATTCTTCGTACAGTGTTACCTTGGGAGTTACAGTATTTCAAGGATTAAGAAACCATCGAGTGCTTCAAAGAGCTAAAATCTCACAATTGGCTAGTGATTATGGTCTTTCTAAAATGAAAGACGACATTTCGCTTTTTGTAGCAAATGCCTATTTGCAAGTACTTACCAATAAGGCAAATTTGGAAGTGCTTCAATCACAAAATAAGGTCACTCAGGAGCAAATACAACGTACTATGGATTTGGTAGAAGCAGGAGTGCTTCCTAGAGGAGATTTGCTCGAAATTCAAGCAACCGATGCTACCGAAAAGCAGACTATTGCAGTAACCGAAAACGCTGTAAAAATTTCGTTAATTAGCTTAGCGCAGCTTTTATTAATTGAAGATTATGAACATTTTGATATAGAAGATGAAGGGTATGAAATTATTGACGAGGGAATTACGGCAAAAGACATTTCAGAAATTTTAACAATTGCAAAAGAAAATAGAAGTGAAATAAAAATTGCCAAAAGTAATCTGGAACTTGCTGAAAAAGAGTATCAAATTTCAAAGGCTGGGTATATGCCAACACTCAATGCCTTTATTAATTATAATACGCGTGAGTCTGATCGAGCCAGTGGCATAGAGACCATTATAGACCAAGAAAACCCGGTGATACTTGGAGAAGAGCCTGTGGGAGTAGTAGGCTCTACGGGAGAATCGGTATTTGGGTTTCAACCCAATATATTAAGTTTACGAGAACTGGATCCACTCCCTTTTACCGAGCAACTTTATTTAAATGATGGAATATCCTATGGGTTTCAATTAAATGTGCCAATTTTTAATGGATTTTCTACCCGAAATAGTGTTAAAAGAAGTAAAATAAATATCAAACGACAGGAAATTTTATTGGCACAAGCTACCTTAGACTTAGAATCTACCATATATCAAGCCTATGTAGATGCCAAGGGAGCTTATAAGTCTTTTGAAGCAGCTCAAAAAGCTTTGGAGTCACAAGAGTTAGCGTATCAATATGCAAAAGATAGATATGATGTGGGATTAACAAATGCGTTCGATTTTAGTCAGTCAAAAGTGCGTTACGATAATACCAAAATTGAAGAAAATAGAGCAAAATATGACTATATATTTAAATTAAAGGTGTTAGAGTTGTATTTTGGTATTCCTGCAACCGAACTTAAGTTTTAAACAACCATGAAGAAAAAAACACTCATTTGGATTATTATTGGTTTTATTGCCATCATTTTGCTGCTTATTGCTGGTAAAAAGGCAGGATGGTTTGGAAACAGCGGAAAATTTAAAGAAGTAGAAGTTTCAGAAATTGTTCCTGTGGATATTATGGAAACAGTGGCCGCTACCGGAAAAATTCAGCCGGAAATAGAGGTAATGCTTTCTTCCGAAGTTTCCGGAGAAATTATTGAACTTCCCATTAAAGAGGGGCAGAAAGTACAAAAGGGAGACCTACTAGTGCGTATTAACCCAGATTTAATACAGTCTGCCTTAACCCAAGCGCAAGCCGGATTACAAAATGCGCGTGCACAATTATCACAAGCGACGGCGTCACTTAAAAATGCCGAGTTAAATTACAACCGAAGCAAGGCACTGTTTGAAAAAGGAGTGATTTCTAAATCGGAATGGGACAGAGCTGTGGCAGATTATGAAGTTGCTCAAGCAAATAAAGATGCTGCTTATTATAGTACCCAAAGTGCCTCTGCAAATGTTACCCAAACTAAAGATAATTTAAATCGTACTTCTATTTATGCACCTATGACGGGGACTATTTCAAAATTATCCGTTGAGCTGGGTGAGCGAGTCGTGGGAACGGCACAAATGGCTGGAACCGAAATTGTACGTGTTGCCAATTTATCGAATATGGAAGTGGAGGTAGATGTTAATGAAAATGATATTGTAAAGGTTCAAATTGGAGATTCCACCAAAGTAGAGGTAGATGCCTATTTGAAACGGGAATTTAAAGGAATTGTTACCGAAATAGCGAATTCTGCGGAAACAGCACTTTCATCAGACCAAGTAACCAATTTTAAAGTAAAAGTGAGAATACTTGCCAATTCTTATAAAGACTTAACCGAAGGTAAACCAGAGTATTTTTCACCCTTCCGTCCGGGGATGACAGCCACGGTAGATATTATTACCGATATAAAGGAAAAGGTGATAGGCGTGCCCATTAGTGCCGTGGTTATTAAAACCGATACCAGCAGTGCTAAAAATCTGGGAGTTAAAGAAACACCTTCCGAAAGTGATGAAAAGTTTGAATGTGTGTTTGTTAAAGAGGGGGACGAAGCGAAACTTAGGGTCATTAAAACCGGAATTCAGGACGATAGTAAAATTGAAATTATTTCCGGACTCTCAGAAGGGGAGATGGTAATTATAGGGCCATACAACACGGTTACAAAGACCTTAAAAAGTGGTGACAAAGTTGCTGAAGAGTCTGTAAATAAAAATGAGGAAAAAGAAGAATAATGGCTAAAATACTTTGTTTAGAAACAGCCACAACGAATTGTTCGGTAGCGCTTTCGGAAAACGGAAGCGTTATTGCTTTTAGAGAAGACTATAGTAAGCAATATTCGCATGCAGAACAACTTCATGTATTTATTGAGGATGTTTTAAAAGACGCTAAAACTAGTCTGCAAGACCTCTCTGCAATTGCCATTAGTAAAGGGCCGGGCTCTTATACAGGATTAAGGATTGGTGTTTCCTCGGCAAAAGGATTGTGTTATTCGTTGGGAGTTCCGTTAGTGTCTATTCCAACGTTGTATGTCTTGATGAAACAAGTAGAAGTAAAAACCAACTTTATCATTCCTATGCTCGATGCCAGAAGAATGGAAGTGTATGCATCGGTTTATAATGCAAATGGTAAAGAGATTCGGGAAACAGAAGCAGAGATTTTAGATGAAAATTCTTTTTTGGAATTTCTTGAAAAAGGAAGAGTAACGTTTATTGGTAGTGGGGTTGAAAAATTTAAAGAAATAGGGAACCATCCTAATGCAGTTTTTGTTGAAGGGAAATTACCATCGGCACTTCAAATGGCTTCTTTGGCTCACCAAAAATTTGAAGAAAAAAAATTTGAAGATGTTGCCTATTTTGAACCTTACTACTTGAAAGATTTTATGAAAACCTAAAGGATTTAATAAAATTAATTTCCTACAAATTTCAGTGCATCCGCTACTTTTTCTACAGGAAGTTTGCACGTATTATTAACACAAACATAAATTAGCGTTCTTCCTTCAACGTATCTTTCCTTTAATAAGGATGCATTAGAGGCCTTTGTATTGCCTGCCACTAATTTATTAGGAATGTATTTTTTATTAATTTCTGAAACTTTATCAATAGCATCATTACCAACTACCACAATTTCGTAATATTTAGATTGGTAATTAAGTAAAAGGTCAAGCCAATTGGCAAATCCGGAAGGATATTTTTCTAATTCCGGTTGAACATTTTTCAACATTTGCAAAGCAGTTGTTGCATAGGTTTCGTTGTCAAAGTGATGCGCCAAAACAAATAGGTTTTTTGCCATCATAGAGTTTGAAGCAGCAATCACATTATCGCGATACTCCATACTTCGGGAGATAATTTCTTTGTCTTCTTTTGAAGTAAAATAAAACATGTGTTTTTCCTCATCGAAAAAATTTTCGAAAGTATAATTGCTCAATTCGTTGGCTTTTTTAATCCATTTTTCATCTAGAGTGGCTTCATAAAGCGCAATAAAAGCATCTATTACGGAAGCATAATCTTCCAGATATCCATTAATGCTACTTTTGCCATCTTTATAATTGTGATAAAGAGATCCGTTGGACTGAAGCTGTTTAGAAAGTAAAAAGTTTGCATTGGTTAGGGCAGCATTTAAATAAGCTTCCTCTTTAAACACCTTGTAGGCATCTACATACCCCTTAATCATTAAGCCGTTCCAAGAAGTAAGTGTTTTATCATCAAGTCTGGGTTTAGATCGAGTGTTTCGGTGTTCTTTTAAGAGTTTATTCCAGTTGCTCTTTTTTTGAAGTAATGTATTAGCATCTATATTGTGTTTCGAAATAAAGGCCTCGTCGGTCAATTGTCTGATTAACACATAATTATTTTCTGCTTCCCATTTTCCATAAGAATTGACATTGTAATAGTCTTCAAAAAGAACCCAATCGCTCTGCGGAATAAAACTTTGTAACTTCTCTTTCGAGAATGTATAATAATCACCTTCCACCAAATCGCCTTCTTCATTTAAGCTATCTGCATCTAACGAAGAGTAAAAAGCACCTTCGTTATTAGTGAGCTCTTTTGCTATAAATGCAAGCGTTTCTTCTACAACATTTTTGTACAAAGGATTTTGGGTTAAGGCAAATGCTTGGCTATACAAGCTTACCAGTTGTGCATTATCGTACAACATTTTTTCAAAATGCGGGACATGCCATTTTTCATCGGTGCTATAGCGGGAAAACCCACCTTCCACTTGATCATAAAGTCCGCCGAAGGCCATTTTTTCAAGGGTAAGTGCTACATAATTCCGAAGTGCCTCATCGTTGTTTTTATAGGCATACCTCATAAAAAAAGCCAGCTGATTAGGCATCATAAATTTGGGAGCACCTCGGCTTCCGCCGTAAACCGTATCGAGGCTATTTTTCCATGTATCTATAACGGGAGTTATGTCTATCTCTGAAAAATCAATTTCAGAATGATTAAAACTAACCAAATCAAGACTCTTTATTCCTTCTTCCAACCTATTGGCATAGTCAATTAACTTTTGCGGGCTTTCCTCATACAATTGTTGAATTTGCTGTAGGGCAGCAATCCAGTCTTCTTTTTTAAAATACGTGCCTCCATAAACGGGTCTTCCATCGGGAAGTGCAATAACATTAAGTGGCCAGCCTGCATTGCCGGTCATGAGTTGTACAGCATTAATGTAGGTTTGATCTACGTCTGGACGTTCTTCACGATCTACTTTTACGGAAATGTAATTTTTATTCATTAGAGCCGCTACGGTGGAATCTTCAAAACTTTCGTGTTCCATCACGTGACACCAGTGGCAAGCAGCATAGCCCACACTTATAATCATAAGTTTATTGCTTTGCTTTGCCTCGTTTAGAGTGGTTTCATTCCAAGGTTTCCAATCTACCGGGTTATGTGCATGTTGAAGTAAATATGGACTGGTTTCGTTAATTAAGTCGTTGGTATATTTATGTGTTTTCAATGGCTCTTTTTTTGAAGAATTACACGAAAATTGCAATAAGGCAATTAGTGCTATTAAAATAATTTTTTGCATAAGAGGAATAAAAAACAAAAATACGCTTTTGACTCTTCAAAAGCGTATGAAAACAAGATTTTACAGGAGTGTTATTTTACTTCAAAAGTGATTTTAACATTCACTCTATATTCTGTTATGGCATCTCCATCGACAATGGCACTTTGTTCCTGAACATAGACAGAACGTATGTGTTTTACACTTTTTGAAGCTTGGGTTACTGCATTTTGAGTCGCATCTTCCCAACTTTTGGTAGAGTTTGCTAAAACTTCAATTACTTTTAAAATAGCCATATTCAATTTTTTTAAGTTAATACTTTCAAAAGGTACAAAAATTAAGCTTTTAATAAAAGTTTTGTAAAAGTATTCTAACCATTTATTGCTTCTACCTTCAGGGTTTGGTCATGAAGCATCTCTTTAAGCATAGTTTCAATGCCGTTTTTTAGTGTAAATGTGGAAGATGGGCAACCACTGCAAGCGCCTTGCAAGACAACTTTAACCGTTTTAGAGGCTTCGTTGTAAGATTGAAATGCTATGTGCCCACCATCTCCCGCTACGGCAGGTTGCACATATTCGTTTAAAATGGAAATAATTTCTTTTTCCATTTCGGTTAACGTTACCTCCTTGGAAGAATTTGTTTCCCCGGCATGATTTTTAACTGTATTTTTTTGAAGAATTTCATCGGTAAAAATAGGTTTGTCTTCTTCTAAATATTTTTTTAAAAATTCGCGAAGCTCCAAGGTAATTTCTTCCCATGAAACAATATCAAACTTTGTAATGGAAATATAATTGGAATGAATAAAAACCTCTTTCACAAAGGGAAAATGAAATAGTGAATTAGCAATAGGGGCAAACTTTGTGTCATCAATATTTTTAAACTCAAAAGTGCCTTCCGTTAAAGGCTTGTTGGCAACAAATTTAAGTACCGAAGGATTGGGTGTGCTTTCAGCATAAATTGTTACGGGTATTTTTTTTGAATTTTCAGAAGAAATAATTATGGGCTTTCCACTGTCAATATACTCTTTTATGGAGGCGGCAACTTCTTCCTGAACGTCCTGCCAGGCTACAATGTTATACTTTTCAATGGCAATAAAATTCTGTGAAATAAAGACGGTTTTTACAAAAGGAAGATAGAATAATTGCTGCGCTAAAGGACTGTTTTTTGCTTCGTCAATGTTTTTAAATTCAAAGCTTTCTGCCTTAGTAATGAACGAATTAGCAATAAATTTTACTATGTTTTCGTTCTTAGTAGGTTGTATATCAATGTTAAAATCTTCCATTTTGCAGCTTTTTTTTGCAAAAATAGGAAAGAAAACAAGAGTATTCAATATATTTGGCAATTAACAACCTATTTATGCAAAGACTTTTACTCCCCATTTTACTGCTTTTTTCGTGGCTAGGGTATAGTCAAATTACCGTTGATGAAACCCTTACTACCCAACAACTTGTTGAGGATATCTTAATAAGTGGCTCTTGTGCCGATGTGTCCAATTTTACCCAAAGTACTGGAACTAATTTTGGAGATGTCAACGGGATAGGTGCTTTTGATGCTAATGGCTCAGACTTTCCTTTTGCTTCTGGAATTATTTTAACTTCAGGAAATGTTGCCAATGCACCGGGACCCAACTTAGTAATTCATAGTGATGGTGGTTTTGGATGGCCGGGTGATGCAGATTTGGAAGCGAATACCACTGCGACCAACACCAATAATGCCTCTTGGATACAATTTGATTTTACACCTTTAATTCCGCAAATTAGCTTTGATTTTATTATGGCTTCGGAAGAGTATAATCAAAATTTTGAATGTACCTTCTCTGATGCATTTGCCTTCATTCTTACAGATCAAGTTACGGGAGTTGTGCAAAACTTAGCCGTTTTACCAGGAACTACCATACCCATTGAGGTTACCAATATTCGCCCTGAAGTAGTGGGCCAATGTGCGGCAGTAAATGAAGAATATTTTGATAAATACAATTTCTTACCCTTTAATGATCAAAACCTTGCAGCTATTGATTTTAATGGACAAACAGTGCAACTTACTGCTATGGGTGATGTCATTGTGGGTAATCCATATACTATTAAACTAGTTATTGCTGATGAATCTGATACTGCTTTTGATATAGCTGTTTTTTTAGAAGCGGGTTCTTTTAATATTGGGGATGTAGATTTGGGGGTAGATTTAACCGTAGCTAATAACTCGGCTAGATGTGAAGGAGAAACCTTTACTATTATCCCAGAATTAGATGTGCCTAACGGGACTACTTATGAATGGCAGTATGAAGACCCTCTTGGTTCAGGAATTTTTGTGCCTTTTGTTCCTGCTGAAACAGGACCAACAGTGGAGGTGACGGTTACAGGAAATTATAAATTGATAGTCACCTTTGGTGGTGCAGCGGGTTGTGTTACTGAAGGAACCTTGTTTGTAGAATTTGCACCTCCTCCTACTACTATAAACCCTAATCCCGAACCTTTAATACTGTGTGACGATAATAACGATGGCTTTACTTTGTTCGATTTGAGTTTAGCGGATTTGGATATTACGGGCGGTGATCCGGATTTGGTGGTAAGTTATCATGGGACACAGTTGGATGCTGAGAACGGGATCTTGCCTTTGCCCAATCCGTACCCCAATGACGATCCCTATAATGATAATGTATGGGCGAGGGTAGAGAGTTTGAGCACGAGCTGTTACGCGGTTGTGGAGCTGTTGTTGGAGGTACGGGACCGTCCCGTTGCCACGGTACCTGGTCCGTTGCGCTTGTGCGATGATACTGTGGGGGATGGGCTTACGGTTTTCGATTTGACGGTGGTTGCCCCTGAGGTATTGGGTACGATGGACCCTATGGAATTTGATCTGTACTGGTATGAGGACGAGCTGGATGCGATAGCAGCGGGCGATGTGGCGCTGACGGCCCCCGATTTTTCGTTGGCGATCCCCAACCCGACGGCTTATATGAATACTTCGAATCCCCAGCAGTATATCTGGATATTGGTGGTGGGCAATAGCACGAGTACGAGCCCCCCGAACCCTAATGGTGCGGG
>JAGQZA010000069.1 GCA_020435805.1 Flavobacteriaceae bacterium | reverse complement strand
GTTATGATGTCCGGGCAGTAAAAAGTGTAAATCGTAAATAGTTTCAGTAGGGGTTTTTAAGTTGAAAACATAAGCACCGTTTTCAACACGTACGTTTTGTGCTTCAAAATCGGCAGGTTCTTCTATGGCAACTGTTCTTCCATCTAAGGGCAATCCTTTTTTGAATAATAAATTTTCCTTTTTCGGCACTAATTTTGAAAATTCCGTAAAGGAATCTTCAATAGTAGAAGCATCACCGTAAATATCCAAATGATCGGCATCCATGGATGTGACGCAAGCAATATCCGGGCGTAATTGAAGGAAGGAACGATCAAATTCATCGGCCTCCACCACCGTAATTTCTGTTCCTTTACTTATAAAATTAGAATGGTAATTCTCGGCAATTCCCCCTAAAAAGGCGGTTACAGGCATATTACATTCTGCCATTAAATGCCCTAAAATTGCCGAAGTAGTCGTTTTTCCATGGGTTCCCGCAACTGCCAAGCACAAGGTATTTTTGGTGACCTCGCCTAATAATTTTGCTCTTTTTACCACCGCAAAGCCTTCAGAATTAAAATGATTTAAAATAGTACTATCCTTAGGTATTGCAGGTGTATATACCACCAACGTGTTTACTGAAGTTAGGTCTTTTGGTATTTCAGAAACCGCATCTTTAAAGGTAATTTCAATTCCTTCAGCAACTAATTCATCGGTAAGAACGGTGGGAGTCTTATCGTACCCATAAACTTTTTTCCCCAGTAATTGAACATATCGAGCCAAGGCACTCATTCCAATACCGCCGATGCCTACAAAATAAAGGTTTGATATGTCTTTTAAACCACTCACTTTTTGCTGATTAATTTTTCAATTTCTGAAACAATATCTTTTGCTGCATGGGGTTTTGCCAAGCCTTTTATATTTTTTGAAAGGGATTGTTGAAGGTTTTTGTCACCCAATAATTGGGCGCATTTTATTTCAAAATCTGCATCCAAATCACTTTCTTTCATTAGGATAGCCGCGTGTTCCTTTACTATGGCTTCGGCATTTTTAGTTTGATGATCTTCTGCTACATTGGGAGACGGAATAAAAATTACCGGCTTCCCGACCAAACATAATTCGGAAACCGACAGTGCGCCCGCTCTTGAAATAATAAAATCGGAAACTGCATACGCCAAATCCATACGATTTAAAAAAGCATGAACCTGAATATTTCTTGACGAATACTTGCTATAAGATTCATAGTAATATTTTCCGCATTGCCATATAACTTGCAGGTTGTTTTCTTCAAAAAAGGAAAGCTCCTTTTCTATAAGTTGATTAATCCTTCTTGCGCCTAAACTTCCTCCTAAAACCAAGAGGGTTTTTTTGGTAGAATCGATTTTAAAAAACTGCTGTGCCTCTGTTATTTTAGAATCTATTTCCAACAAATCTTGCCGTACGGGGTTGCCTGTAAACACTATTTTTTCAGCAGGAAAAAATTGCTCCATACCATGATATGCCACACAAATGCTGGCCACTTTGTTACTCAACCACTTATTGGTAATACCCGCATGACTGTTCTGTTCTTGTATCAAGCAAGGCACTCCTTTTGAGGCTGCCACCCGAAGGAGCGGAGCACTGGCATACCCACCGGTACCAATGGCTGCATCGGGTTTAAAGTCTTTTATTATCCTTCTTGCTTTAATCAAACTCGATATTAGCTTTAACGGAAAAACCACATTGCTAAGTTTCAAATTACGTTGTAACCCTGATATCCAAAGCCCTTCTATTTTATAACCCGCTTGAGGTACCTTCTCCATTTCCATGCGGTCTTTAGCACCCACAAATAAAAATTTGGCATTGGGATACTGAAGTTTTAATTCATTAGCAATGGCAATGGCCGGGTAAATATGACCTCCCGTTCCTCCACCACTAATAATGAACCGATATGTTCTTTTTTCTTTGTTCAAAATGTATTTTTAAAACATCCCCCTAACCCCCTTCTAATGGGGAATTAAAGGGCTTCACTTAAAATATCTAAAGGGTTTTCTTCTTTTTCTTCTTTTAAGGCAACTTCTCTTTTAGCACTCACGCTCAATATCATTCCTAAGGCCAAACATGTCATCCAGATAGAGGTTCCTCCACTACTTATAAGCGGCAGGGTTAATCCGGTAACGGGGAATAATTCCACGGCAACTCCCATATTTACCAACGCCTGAAAAATAATAGGCAACCCTACCCCTACCACTAATAGTTTCCCAAAAAAAGAGGTGCTTTTATGGATAACAATGAGTATTCTAAAGAGTAGAAACAAATACAATAACAAGAGAAACAATCCTCCCATTAATCCAAATTCTTCAATAATAATGGCATAAATAAAGTCTGAAGAAGATTGAGGCAAAAAGTTTTTTTGCACACTTTTTCCAGGACCTAAGCCTACCACTTTACCGGAAGCAATAGCAATTTTAGCTTTTTCAATTTGGTAATCGGCTTCGGTATCTTTCTTATCGGTAAAATTTTCAATTCTGCTTATCCAAGTATCTACCCTATTCGGAAACACCCCGGGAAATGCTTTCGCTGTTAAAACAAAAAGCGTTAAAAAAAGTAATCCTGCCCCAAGAATAATTCCCAAGTATCGAATAGGATATCCTCCTATAAACACTAAAATAACCACCATGGTAAAAATAATAGCGGTGGTCGATAAATTGGCCGGAAGAATAAAAGCGAGTACCAAAAAAACAGGCAGCCAAAGGGGTACTAAAGTTTCTCTAAAAGTAACTTGTTTGTCTTTAATTCGGGATAAATATCGAGCCACGTAGGTCATTAATACTACCGATGCCAAAGCCGAAGTTTGAAAGGTAACCCCCACAAAAGGCACCCGTATCCATCTACTGGCATTGGCTCCCTCTATAGTACTGCCCTGGCTTAAGGTAATAATCAATAAAATAATCACCACCGGGAGCGCAATAATAGACAGTCCTTTAAAATAATGATAGGGTATTTTATGAACGCCATATAATATGGCAAAACCTAACAATAAATGCGCAAAATGTTTTAATAAAAACTGAAGTGTATTTCCAGTATTTCCATATAAATACGCCAAATTGCTACTGGCACTATAAACCGGTAAAAAGGAAAACAGTGCCAATAGCCCTACAATGGCCCAAATGGCTTTATCTCCTTGTAAATTTTTAAATAGTGCTTTCAATTTTTACTATTTCTAATTATAAATTTCTAACAGCTTCCTTAAATTGTCTTCCACGGTCTTCGTAATTCTCAAACAAATCGAAACTGGCGCAAGCGGGTGAAAGCAAAACGGTATCTCCTTTTTCTGACAGTCGATATGCCACTTCAACAGCATCTCGCATGCTTTCAGTTTCTACCATCACATCCACTACATTACCAAATGCTTTTATAATTTTTTCATTATCAACTCCCAAACAAATAATTGCCTTCACTTTTTCATTGACTAAAGGAAATAATTCTTCATATTCGTTTCCTTTGTCAACGCCCCCCACAATCCAAATGGTGGGGGACTCCATACTTTCTAGAGCAAAAAAAGTAGCATTCACATTAGTAGCTTTCGAATCGTTGATGTAGGTTACATTATTGATTTTCAATACTTTTTCCAAACGGTGTTCCACCCCTTGAAAATTTTCCAAAGACTGACGAATGGTATCTTTCCGTATTTTAAGTAAAGTTGCCACAGTGGAGGCTGCCATGGCATTTTTAAGGTTATGATTTCCGGTGAGCTGTAGGTTTGCTATTGGCATGGTATGTGAGTTTATTTTTGTTTTTATAATGATATTTTTATTTTCTAAATAAGCCCCTTCTTCAAATTTTTTTGTCAATGAAAAAGGGAGTAATTGTGATTGAATGGTATTTTTTGAAAGCCATTTTGCAATAACTTCATCATCGGCATCGTAGATGAAATAATCATCCGTTGTTTGATTCATTGCGATTCGGAACTTAGCAGCGATATACTTTTCATAATCATATTCATATCGATCCAAATGATCGGGTGAAATGTTGGTAAGCACGGCAATATGTGGCCTAAAAGTTTCGATGCCGTCTAACTGAAAACTACTCAACTCCAGAACAAAATTTTCATAGCTTTGTTCAGCTACGAGTTCAGCAAAACTTTTCCCAATATTTCCGCCCAGTGCTACATTCAATTCCGGTTTCAACAACTCATAGGTAAGCGTCGCCGTGGTTGTTTTTCCGTTACTTCCGGTAATGCCCACAATGGTTGCTTGGGTATATTCTGAAGCGAATTCTATTTCAGAAATGACTTTAATTCCGGCTTCTTTCAGCTTTTTTACAATAGCAACTTTATCAGGAATTCCAGGGCTTTTCATCACTACATCTGCTGATAGTATCTTCGCTTCGGTATGTCCGCTTTCTTCCCATTCAATCTCATGATGTAAAAGAACTTGTTTATAGGTTTCCTTTATTTTCCCGAAGTCTGAAACAAAGACTTCGTATCCTTCTTTTTTACCCAAAATGGCAGTTCCAACGCCACTTTCTCCTGCTCCTAATACAGCCATTTTAGATGAACGATTGACGATAGACGAATTATCCATTTTTATTTAGGCGTTTACGCACTGTATTAATTGATGCAACTGTTATTGATAAAAGTTCATTACTTTCTTTGTGTAAAGAATCAATCTCCTTCTCATGTGATTTACTGAACTCTTTTAATAATTCCAGCCAATACATAGTTTCATCTGCCTCTTCCTCAACTATCTTTAATTTATTAATAAAGTCTTTATCAGATTTAGCTCTACAAGCGGCTCTATAATTAGCCCCAACTGAACTTGAACTTCGAATTATCTGATTGCAATACGCATTGTACTCTCTTGATGAAGGAAACTTTGTACAAAGTTTCCCAACCGCAACAGCTAAATGAAACATTCTTATTTTTATATCTTCTTTCATTTCTAAAATCTACAATCGTATATCAAAAATCATTTTATCTAATTTTTAAGGTAACAATCGTCACAACAGCCAATACAATACCCACAATCCAAAACCGAGTGACTATTTTACTTTCGTGATATCCTTTTACTTGATAATGGTGATGGAGCGGTGACATTCTAAAAATTCTGCGCCCTTCGCCGTATTTCTTTTTGGTATATTTAAACCAACTCACTTGCATGACTACGGAAAGATTTTCCATTAAAAAGATGCCACATAAAATGGGGATAAGCCATTCTTTACGAATAGCAATCGCTATTACAGCAATGATACCTCCTATGGTCAAACTTCCGGTATCCCCCATAAATACTTGTGCGGGATAGGCATTGTACCATAAAAACCCAATGAGTGCCCCCACAAACGCCATGATGAAAATGGTCAACTCGCCCGTATTGGGGATATACATAATATTGAGGTAGTCTGAAAAAATGACGTTCCCCGATACCCAAGCAAAAATGGCTAGAGTAACACCAATGATGGCTGAAGTTCCTGCAGCGAGGCCATCAATTCCATCGGTAAGATTGGCTCCATTTGAAACTGCGGTAATGATAAAAATGACAATTGGAATAAAAATCAACCACGCAAACTTTTTAGAATCGTCACCGGCCCAACTTACCAGCTTTTCGTAGTTAATCTCATTATCTTTTACAAAAGGAAGTGTCGTTAACAATGTTTTCTCTTCTTCATAAAAAGATGGAACATTTCCTCCTGTAGTTATGGTTGGAGTATCCAGATTTGTAATTTGTCTTCTTACGGTAATATCACTATGGAAATACATGGTAGCTCCTACAATAATTCCTAAACCTACCTGACCAAATACCTTAAATTTACCGGGAAGACCTGCTTTATCTTTTTTAAATTTTTTGATATAGTCGTCAATAAAGCCTATAGTCCCCATCCATAGCGTGGTAATTAACAGCATGATGACATATATATTTTCCAGTTTTGCAAAAAGCAATACCGGAATAATAGTAGCCAAAATGATGATAATGCCCCCCATAGTAGGAGTTCCGGCCTTTTCATTTTGACCCTCTAATCCTAAATTTCGAATGGTTTCCCCAACTTGCTTTTTCTGTAAAAAAGCAATAATTTTTTTCCCGTAAATCATTGCAATAAGCAGCGATAAAATTACCGCCATAGCTGCCCGAAACGTAATGAATTGGAACAGTCCCGCTCCGGGTAAATCGTAGGTTTTATCGAGAAATTCAAATAAGTAATACAGCATCTTATTTTTGTAAATCGGTTAGCATTTGGTTTACTATTTTAAAATCATCAAAATCAAATCGTTCTCCTTTAATTTCTTGATAGGTTTCATGACCTTTTCCAGCTACTAAAATGATATCGCCTTCCTGCGCCATTTGGCAAGCGGTTTTAATGGCTTGCTTTCTATCGGTAATGGATATTGTTTTTTTATAGTGTTCCGGAGAAACTCCTTTTTCAATAGCTTCAATAATGGTTTCGGGATTTTCGTTTCGGGGATTATCACTGGTAAATATTACCTTAGTGCTCAAGGTGGCAGCAATGTTTCCCATTTTGGGTCGCTTTTCGGCATCCCTATTTCCACCACAACCTATCACGGTAATTAATTCTTCATTACCGGTACGAATGGCGTTGATGGTTTCCAGGACATTTTTCAACGCATCGGGGGTATGTGCATAATCCACGATGGCTGTAATATTTTTTGTAGATACTGCATACTGAAATCTACCGTCAACACTTTCCAACGTACTCATTAACTGAAGAATTTCCATGGCTTCCAAGCCCAGTAAATCTGCGGCCCCGTAAATGGCCAATAAATTATAGGCGTTGAAAGAGCCTATTAATTTTACCCATAATTCCTGATTGTTGATTTTCAGTAATAATCCTGTAAATTGATTTTCAAGTATTTGTGCTTTATAATCTGCCATGCTTTTTAGTGCATAGGTATATTTTTTGGCATGGGTATTTTGAAGCATGACCGCACCATTTTTATCATCAACATTGGTAAGGGCAAAAGCCGATTTAGGCAACTGATCAAAAAAAGATTTTTTTACATCGCGGTATTCTTTAAAATCTTTGTGATAGTCTAAATGGTCGTGAGTAAGATTGGTAAAAATTCCACCGGCAAAGTGTAAGCCTTCGGTACGTTTTTGGTGAATTCCATGCGAACTTACTTCCATAAAACAATACGCCACTCCGGCATTTACCATCTCCCGCAAGTATTTATTAATTGTTATTGAATCGGGCGTGGTATGTGTAGCGGGATAAATTGCATCGTCTATTTTGATATTTACGGTAGATAATAATCCTGTTTTAAAACCTGCTTTTTTAAAAAGCTCGAATAACAAACTGGAAATCGTAGTTTTTCCATTAGTTCCGGTAACCCCAATCAATTGTAAACTTTCGGAAGGAGAATCGTAAAAATTGGCTGCCATTTGTGCTAAAGCTGCTTGCGAATCTTTAACCTGAACATAGGTAATCCCGTTGATAATAAGTTCGGGAAGTGCTTCACAAATAATGGCAATTGCTCCTTTTTCGGAAGCCATTTTAATAAATTCATGGCCGTCAGACATAGTTCCTTTAATAGCAACAAAAACATCGTTCAATGCCACTTTTCGCGAATCGAATTCAATATTCGTGATGGCTACCGAGGTATCCCCAATCACTTTTTCAAGGGTTACTTTGTACAATATGTTTTTCAACAAAATCATGATAATCGGAGTACTATTTTTTGTCCTTTTTGAAATTTTTCTCCCGAAGGAATGGATTGTGATTCTACACTTCCATTTCCTTCTGTAATGACACTTAGCCCCAGATTTTCCAAAATTGATATGGCATCCATTCCCGTCATTCCCAGCACATTGGGTACTAAATAACCTCCCTGTTGCACCTTGGCATAATAAGTTTCAAAGTCTTTTGCCACTGCAGGAGCTTTAGGGTTTTCATCGTTAACACTATCAATTAGCGGACTATCGGTAAATATTTTTTGAGCAATACGTTTAAAAACGGGGCCTGTTACATCGGCTCCATAATATCCCTTTTTGGTGCTGGGTTTATGGATGACCACAATGCAGGAATATTTAGGGTTTTCTGCAGGAAAATAACCTGAAAAGGAAGAAATATATTTTCGGTCTTTCTCCCAGCCCTCTTGCCAGTACTCGGTACGAGCGGTACCTGTTTTTCCGGCCATGGAAAAGTTTTCAGAATACAAGCTTTTTCCCGTTCCTCTTTTGACAATGTTTTTAAGAATGTCCTTCACTTGAGTCAAGGTTTCTTCTGAACATATTTTAGGGTTAATTACCTTCGTTTCAAAAGTTTCCACTCCCTTATCTATGGTTCTAATTTCCTTAATGAAACGAGGTTTTACCATGACACCGTTGTTGGCTATGGCATTATAAAAGGTAAGTGTCTGTAATGGAGTCATTCGCAAATTATAGCCATATGCCATAGAGGGCAAAGCATTTTTACTCCAAAGTTTATCACCCGGTTCGGGAATAACAGGTTTTCCTTCGCCTGAAATAGGTATCCCTATTTTTTGATTGAGGTGCCAAGATTTAATTTTATCGGTAAATCTTTTGGGATTTTTGGCATAGTTGTCATCAATTAAAGAAGCCAAGCCAATATTTGAAGAAACCTCCAAAGCCTTTGCTGCAGATATTTTTCCGTAGCCACCATGCCTGGAATCGGTAATGTTTCGTCCATAAAACCGTTTGCTTCCCTGTTTGGTATCAACTACCGTTGCGGTATCAATCACTTTATCCTCCAATGCCGCCATAAACGCCATAACTTTAAAGGTCGATCCCGGTTCGTGGCTTTCGCCAACGGCGTAATTCAACTTTTCGTAATAGGCACCAGTTTCGGTCTTTCCTAAATTTGCAATGGCTTTTATCTCGCCCGTTTTTACTTCCATAACAATGACGCTTCCGTGCTCCGCCTCGTAATATTCCATTTGTTTCAACAGTGCGTGGTGCGCAATGTCTTGAATGTTTACATTAATGGTAGTAACAATGTCGTAGCCATCCTGTGGTTCAATTTCATTTTCATCTGAAACGGGTTTCCATTGCCCTTGCGCAATTTTCTGCTTTAAACGACGGCCATTTTTTCCTCTTAAAAATTCATCAAAAGCGCCTTCAAAACCCACCTCATACACATCTTTTTCTTGATTTTTCTGATTGCCCACCAATCGTTCTCCTATTTTTCCCATAGGGTGCTCCCGCACCGTGTTCTGCTCTACAATAATTCCGCCTTTATAAGGTCCTTTATTAAAAAGAGGCATCTTTTTTACACGTACGTAATTAGAGTATCCCAATCCCCGAGCAACCAATAGGTATCTGTTTTTATCGGCTCTGGCTTTTCTGAAAAGATTTTGGTAATAGGATGCGGGTTTGTTAAAAAGCTTGCTTAATTCTTTTGAAAGCGGTACCAGATTTTCGTCAAAATCTTCTTTTGAAACCGTCACGGCATCAAACCGAATGTCGTATTTAGGAACCGACGTAGCCAGCAAGCTTCCATCGTCTGCATAGACATTTCCCCTATTGGCTTCGATGGTAAAATTTTTAGTGGTATTTTCTAAGGCCAATTCGCGGTACGCATCCCCATCGATAAATTGAATACTCACCAATTTAAACACGATGAGCCCTGCGAAGATGAACATACCTCCGGCGACAAAGTAGAAACGGTTGATAATGTTCTTTTCTTCTACTGGCATTTGCTACTCACTTTTTTGGATGACTATTTTTTGCGGCGGAATTTCGGAAGGAAACAACCCTCTTTTTTCCATGGCTTTAATTATTTTACTTTCCATTTTAGACTGCATCAATTGCATTCTTACATCTACGTATTCGCTTTTTAACTCTTTTACTTCATTGTTCAACCGCGCAATCTCATGCACTTTTTTATCGGCTTGGTGCGAACTGGCAATCATCATTAAAGCGAGAAGCGATAAAAAAATGATGAACCTCCAGTTTTTAAAAGCATCGTCGCTTACTAAAAACTTTCCTTTTATAATATTGTAGAAGTTCTTTTTCATGCAAGTTTTTCCGCAATACGTAATTTGGCACTTCGGGCTCTATTATTCATTTTTATTTCTGCTTCGGAAGGAACAATTAATTTACCTACTGCTTTAAAAGGCACTTCTACTCTTCCAAAGACATCCTTTTCAGGTTCGCCTTCAAACATTCCATTTCGGATGTATCGCTTTACCAATCTATCTTCGAGAGAGTGATACGAAATAACACTTAACCGCCCTCCGGGTTTGAGAACCTCTGAAGTTTGCAAGAGAAACTCTTTCAAAACTTCCATCTCTTGGTTTACTTCTATGCGAATGGCCTGAAACACTTGCGCTAAAATTTTATTCTCTTTATGGTTTGGCAAAAATCTTTTTAAGACCGTTTTAAGCTGTTCGCTCGTTTTAATAGGCACTTTAACTCTTCCCTCCGCAATTAAACGCGCCATTCCGGCTGCAGTTTTTAACTCCCCGTACTCCCAGAACACTTGCCGAAGCTGCTTCTCATCATACTCATTTACCACATGAAATGCAGATATTGGGCTTTCTTGATTCATCCGCATATCTAAATGAGCCTCAAATCGTGTTGAAAATCCACGCTCTTGCGCATCAAACTGATGGGAGGAAACACCAAAATCCCCCAAAATTCCATCCACTTTTGAGTGTCCATAAAACCGCAAAAAGCGTTTTAGAAACCTAAAGTTTTCGTTGATGAGCGTAAAGCGTGGATCATCGATAGCATTGTTAAGAGCGTCTTTATCTTGATCGAAAGCCAGTAGCTTTCCATTTTCCCCAAGTTGTTTCAATATTTCTCTGGAATGTCCCCCACCGCCAAAAGTTACATCCACATAAACCCCATTGGGCTGGATGTTGAGACCCTTGACAGTCTCTTTCAGCAATACAGGGTTATGATATTCCATCGTCTATATCGTTGCCACCCCCCATGACTTCTTCGGCTAAATCGGCGAAGTCTGTGGCAGCTTCATTTATGGCTTTTTCATATTTTGCAGCATCCCAGATTTCTACAATACTAATAGCAGAGGACACCACTATATCCTTATCTATTTCCGCAAAATCCATAAGATCTCTAGGGATATTCAATCTACCAGTGGCATCCATTTCAACCGTACGAACCCCGGCAGTAAAGCGGCGAATAAAATCGTTATTCTTTCTATTAAATCGATTAAGCCCACTTACCCGCTGCATTAACTTTTGCCACTCTTCCATGGGGTACAATTCCAAGCAAGGCTGAAAAACAGCACGTTTAATCACAAAACCAGAAGTTGCTACGGCAGCCAATTGTTTTTTCAAATCGGCGGGCACCATGACTCTTCCTTTTGTATCTGCTTTGCAATGATATGTCCCAATGAGATTGAGCATTTACACTTTTCTTATAGCATTTATTGAATCAAATATAATCGAATTTTACCACTTTTTACCACTTTTTACCACTTTGT
>JAGQZA010000068.1 GCA_020435805.1 Flavobacteriaceae bacterium | reverse complement strand
AGACTTTAGCGAAGGTATATCTGCAACAAAAAAACTATGTAAAGGCCATTCAAGCCTATAAAATTTTAATTTTGAAAAATCCCGAAAAAAGTGGTTTCTTTGCAGACCAAATTCGGGCAATACAAAAATTGATAAAAGAATAACCATGAGTACATTTTCAATATTTTTAATCCTTATTATTTTCGTCGCCTTTTTATTGGTGGTAGTGGTAATGGTACAAAATCCAAAAGGAGGAGGACTTTCTTCAGCTTTTGGTGGCGGGGGGACGCAACAATTAGGGGGTGTTAAAAAAACTACCGACTTTTTAGACAAAAGTACCTGGACACTTGCTGCTATTTTATTGGCATTAATTTTACTTTCAAATATGTCTTTATTTGAAGGGACTGGAAACAACACCTATCTTCAAGATCAAGTGGAAAATGTGACCCTTCCAGATACTAATACGCCTCCGGCGACTGACAATTCCTCTGAAAATACGCCAGAATAATCGTCATTGAAAAGAAAAAAGAGATGCCAACTTGTGACAAGTTGGCATTTTTTTTATTCTATTGTTTGATAAATTGAGATGGCATAATTTCTGTCTAAATAGTAGCACATAATAACTAACAATATAAACTATCTATAAAATGGCTTTAAAAATTCAACCTTTATCAGACCGCGTTTTGGTCGAACCTCAGGCGGCAGAAACAAAAACCGCTTCCGGAATTTATATCCCAGATTCAGCGAAAGAAAAACCACAACAAGGTAAAGTGGTAGCTGTTGGAAAAGGGAAAAAAGATCATTCCATGACGGTAAAAGTGGGTGATGTTGTTCTCTACGGAAAATATGCAGGAACCGAACTAAAATTAGACGGAAAAGAGTACCTCATCATGCGAGAGGACGACATTTTAGCTATTATCTAATATTAAAAACAATAAAAAACAATAAACCATGGCAAAAGATATAAAATTTGATATTGACGCACGCGATTCCATTAAACGCGGGGTAGATGCATTGGCGAATGCCGTAAAAGTAACACTGGGCCCTAAGGGGCGTAATGTAATTATTAGCAAATCTTTTGGGGCACCTCAAGTAACCAAAGATGGGGTTACCGTAGCAAAAGAAATTGAATTGCAAGATCCACTAGAGAATATGGGAGCGCAAATGGTAAAAGAAGTTGCTTCAAAAACCAACGACTTAGCCGGTGATGGAACTACCACTGCCACCGTTCTAGCACAAGCTATTGTAAAAGAAGGACTAAAAAATGTAGCGGCAGGAGCTAACCCAATGGATTTGAAGCGAGGGATTGACAAAGCGGTTGAGGCCATTGTAAAAGACCTTGAAAAGCAATCGACTAAAGTGGGCAACTCCGGCGAAAAAATTAAACAAGTAGCTTCAATCTCTGCAAACAATGATGATACCATTGGTAGTCTAATTGCTGAAGCCTTTGGAAAAGTAGGCAAAGAAGGAGTTATTACTGTGGAAGAAGCCAAAGGAACCGAAACTTATGTAGATGTAGTGGAAGGGATGCAGTTTGACCGCGGGTATCTATCGCCTTACTTTGTGACCAACAGTGAAAAAATGCATGCTGAATTAGAGAATCCAATGATTCTTCTATATGATAAAAAAGTAAGCAATATGAAAGACTTACTTCCTATCTTAGAACCGGTAGCTCAGCAAGGAAAATCTTTGCTAATTATTGCAGAAGATGTGGAAGGTGAAGCATTGGCTACTTTAGTAGTAAATAAACTTCGTGGTGCTTTAAAAATTGCTGCCGTTAAGGCACCCGGCTTTGGCGATCGAAGAAAAGCTATGTTGGAAGACATCGCTATCTTAACCGGAGGAACTGTTATTGCCGAAGAACGAGGGTTCACTTTGGAAAATGCCACTGTCGATATGTTGGGTACTGCCGAAACAATTACTATTGATAAGGATAATACTACCATTGTAAATGGCGCCGGAAAGAAAAGTGATATTCAAGCACGTGTGGGACAAATTAAATCTCAAATTGAAACTACTACAAGCGACTACGATAAAGAAAAACTTCAAGAGCGTTTGGCAAAATTAGCCGGCGGTGTGGCAGTTTTGTACGTGGGTGCTGCCAGTGAAGTAGAAATGAAAGAAAAGAAAGACCGTGTGGATGATGCGTTACACGCTACCCGCGCCGCTGTTGAAGAAGGAATTGTTGCCGGTGGTGGTGTGGCTTTGGTACGTGCTAAAAAAGTTTTGGAAAAAGTAACCACCGATTCTTTAGACGAAACTACAGGGATACAAATTGTGGCTCGTGCCATTGAATCTCCTTTACGAACTATTGTTGAAAATGCAGGGGGCGAAGGTTCTGTGGTAATCAATAAAGTAATGGAAGGAAAAACCAGTTTTGGTTATGATGCCAAAAATGACATCTACGTAGATATGTTGAAAGCAGGAATTATCGATCCTAAAAAAGTAACCCGTGTTGCTTTGGAAAACGCTGCTTCTGTAGCCGGAATGATTCTTACTACAGAATGTGCTTTAGTGGACATTAAAGAAGAAACTCCTGCTATGCCTCCTATGGGTGGCGGCGGAATGCCCGGAATGATGTAAGCCGGAGCCAGGAAAGACAATTAAAAGAATAAACCCTTGTTTTTACTAACAAGGGTTTTTTTATGTGTTAAGAATACTATATAAAAAATAAAACCACCTTATTTAAGGGTGGTAGTTTCCAAAAAAGGTCTATACGAAATAAACCCAATAAAATTACTTCTTTTTAGAAGCTGGAGTCGTCTTCTTAGCAGGAGCTTTCGCTGGTGCTTTTTTTGCAGAAGGCTTACCACTTGATTTTGATGTTGCCATAATGATATACTATTTAAATGACAACATAAAATTAAGTGAAATTTGCAGATGTTGATGAGTTATTTAATAAATAATTAACCAAGATATGAACAAAAAAAGTCCAATTAAAATTGGACTTTTTCATTTATAGGCTGTTTTTAAAATTAATTCTCACTGCCATCCTTGCCATGCGAATCAATCACATTGGGGTCACGGTATTTACAACAAGCATTTACACTATTGTAGGCCTCTTCGGTCGCTTTAATCTCCTTCGTATCGTGACCTACATTGGCTACATTTTGCTGTATGGTCTCCAAATTGGTTTTTTCTTCGTTATAAATTAAGCTCAATTGGTGGTTTTCCATATTCCAAGTAGCCGATTTAACACCTTTTGTTTTTAAGGCCGCTTTTTCAATGCGAAATTTGCACATCATACATACTCCATCTACTTCAATGGTAGCCTTTGCATTTTTATCTTGAGCTTGCATAAAGCCTCCTACAAATAACATTACAATCACAAATATTTTCTTCATTTTTACAATTTTTAAGTTATTCAATTTTATATCGTAACCCCGCATAATACATACTACCAAATATAGGGCCATACACAAAGGTAGTATCAAAATAATTGGCAAAAGGATTTTCTGCATTAATCACCGGGTTATTTTGCCTAATATTTGTGATATTTTCCCCTCCCAAATATACTTCAAATTTTGGAGAGAATACCTTGGTAATTTGTGCATTTATCGTGGTTACTGTAGGAGATCTTTCTGGAAGCTGAAAAGCTTCAGGGCTGCTTGCTGTGGAAGGGAAACGCTGAGTATCCAACCAGTTTATTGTAGCATCAAACTTCCAAAGTGAGCCTTCTTCTGAAGCATGTGTTTCATAACTCATATTGCCAAAGATTCTATTTTTTGGGGTTAAAGGTTTTTCCAGTCTTCCTGAAATATAATCAGTTTGTATATCGTAATATTTGTAAGCAAAACGAATATCAAAATGCTGAAAGGGATTGTAATTAAATTCGGTTTGAAAGGAATTTGCATAACTCGTTCCTTTCAAATTATAAAACCGAATGTTTTGAGGGTTTTCCCAATCTACCACTACCTGATTTACAAAATCGGTTCGGTAAAAATCCAGTGTAATATCTGCCTTTTTTCCGAAGAGATTGAAACCTTGCATATAAGAAACTCCATAATTCCAAGCGTGCTCTGGGTCCAGTCCATATATTTTTCCGTCTTTATCCAGAATATTGATATTTCTATTGGTAGAAAACATCTGCTGATTTTCAGTAAAAATATTGGCACTTCTTCTTCCACTTCCTATTGAAAAACGAAGCGCAGACTTCTCCCATAAGCTATATTTAACATGCAAACGAGGAGTTACAAAAAAACCAAGAATATTGCTATTGTCCAGCCTTATTCCGGCAGTTAAATTAAGCTTATCCAGATTATCATAATTGTATTCAAAAAAGGCACCCGCCGAGTTTTCTTTTCTACCATACACAATTTCATTTACAGTTTCATCATAGGCATCATACGTAAAGCTCACTCCTGTTTTTATTTTATGGCGAGAATCACTAATAATAGAATTGTAAATAAGATTGCCGTAGAAACTTGAATGGGTTATATCATACGTTTGTAACCCAAAGAAAGAATCTTGATTATGATACCCAAAGGCAGTTTGAATCCCCAAGCTTTGGTACGGAATTTCAGGATTTACCCAGCCCAATTTTGCGGCAACATCAAACCGTTGGGTTTGTATTTCACTTTCCCAAAGTTCTTGCAACGCTGTGTCACCTCCATGATCCCCTCCATCTCCATCTCCATTATGATCTAAGTGAATTTGACCCGATTGGCTTTCGTCCTCCATATACCTGAAATTGATAAAACTTACCAAGCCTTTTTCCGGGTGGGTATATTGCCATCGGTTCATCACATTTATTTGCTTTCCTTGGGGCATATCATAAAAATTATCATCATTTTTATCGTGATGTCCATCCCTTAGGTTTCCGTGAAGATAGAATCCTGTATCCCATTTGTCACTTACTTTTGTATTGAGATGGGTATTAGATTCCCAACGACCACTATTGGCCCCATAAAAGTTTTGATAAAAAGAAAAATCGGTAGTAGGTTTTTGAAGCTCAGCATTAATTTGCCCTGTAATACTTTCATATCCGTTAATAACACTGCCTGCACCTTTAGTAATTTGAATACTCTCTACCCATGTGCCCGGAATAAAACTTAGCCCATAGCTTTGCGCTGCTCCACGAATAGCCGGAATATTTTCGGTAGCAATTAAAATATACGGACTTTTGAGGCCCAACATTTGTATTTGGCGTGTTCCCGAAATGGCATCGGCAAAATTGACATCTATGGAAGGGTTGGTTTCAAAACTTTCTGAAAGATTACAACAAGCCGCTTTCAATAATTCGGCACTACTAACATTAATGACATTTTGTGCCTCAATAAACGAACGGGATGATGCTTTTTTTCTTGCTGAAACAGTAACTTCTTCTAAATTACCCGCCGGAAAAAGGGCATGAATGATTTTTTTATTTTCTGAAACCGAAATCGTATCGGTTTTATACCCAACATAGCTAATCACTAAGTTTTTATAAGTCGCTTCATAAGGAATCGTAAAATTCCCTTCTAAATCGGTTACGGTTCCTACCGAAGTATTCAACCAATACACATTAGCCCCTCCTAACCCTTTGGGCTCTCGGGTGGCACTGGCATCTTCAATTCTGCCTTCCAAAAGTTGTTGTGAAAAGACGGAAAGAGGAAATAAGAATATGATAATAAACTTTCTCATTAAATTATTTTATTGATGATTATAAAAAGGTATTCGAATATTTCTGCTTTTACAATTAAAAGCAACAACCTTAAAAAATCAAATGAGGAAAGTTTCGTAGAGTACTTGAAAATCTTTCTTTAATGGGGGCGGTCGATAGGGGTTTTGTGAGGGAGTTTTTTGTTGAACCACAGGAATGGTTGAAACCTCAAAAACTTCCACAGGAATAAACACCCATTCTCCCTGAAAATTAAAATCAAAACTTACTTTATTAAAGTGATCGTCTGTAGTAACTTTTACGTATTTATTACTACAACAGCTATGGGTTTCCTGTTTTTCGTCCCCACAACTATCCTTTTCCATGGCCATTCCGCAAGAAAGCGCTTCTTCCCCAAGGGTAATTTTAGAGAGCATTTCAAAAGGACCACAGTAGTGTTTTGCATAGGCAAGACCACTGCTGCTAAGAAGGATTAAAAAGGAAAGGAGTATAGAAATAATAGCTTTCACGACACAAATTTACAAAAAAATAGAGCACTTATTAAAGTGCCCTATGCTTCTAACTAATATTTAACAGCTATTAATTGCTCAACAATTTTTCGGCATGGGCAATAGCTGCTTCCATGGAAGACTTAAGATTGTTTACACTTTCCTGAAAGCCGGTAAGTGTTTTTATCTTTTCTTCGGAAAGTTCTTTTCCATCCAACACTTCGGCACTGTCAAATGCATTGCCAAAATCCATCATCCAAGTCATCATTTCTTGATTGGTTCCTTTTAGGTTTTGAATGGCTGTAAGTTTCATGGAATCCACTTGGGTAGAGTCCATAGAAGCTTCCAGTTTCGCAATAAGTTCTCCAACGGTTCCCATTTTGGGCATCAATTCATCGTGGATGGCAATTACCTGTTCCATTTGGGTAGGTCCGGCAGGTTCGGTTACTTTTTCTTTGCAAGCAGTGATGCTAAGTGCTAGAATGATAATAAAAAATAGCTTGTTCATAAGAGTATATTTTAACGGTAAAGGTAATTCATTTCTTAGTTTGCTGAAAATAAAACGCCGGAATTAATAACAACAAAACAATAGGATGAATTAAAAATCGACGTACATAAAACAGAGGCATATACGATGTTGTTTCAGCATTTTGTAACAACACGCAAAAAGCCATTAATAGCACTATAAATACAATACTATATAGTATTCCTGAAAATTTTACCACCTCTTTTTTCTGAAAAAGCACCCAAAGAATCCCCAAGGAGAAAGCCGTATTTATCCAAAACCGAAGCGCGGTATTAAGTACTAATTTAGGGAGGTTCATTTCGGGCAATTTTTGTGAGAGGTGCCCCGATTTAAAAAAAGCGATGAGTGGGTCGTAAAAAATAGATGGTGCTAGGGCTCGAACGGCTATAAGGGAAGACACCAGCAAAAGCAGAAAGAGTATTTTAGTTGCTTTATTCATAAATATCCCCCTTACCCCCCTCAAAGGAGGAATTAGCCTTTTTGGTTTTATTTAAACTCTTTACCCAAATAACCCACAAGACAAATACCAATCCGTAGATAATCCCCGGAAAAACAATGGTATGTAAAGGTTCTTGATATTGGGGATATTGATACAATGCAATGGCCAAAATAGCAATCCTAACTAAATTTACTGAATATATAAGCACTGCTCCGGCAAAAAGAAACACCACTGTTTTTTTTATGGGCCCCGAAAAAGCCACCACAAAAGACATGAATAAAATAATAATACTAAGTGAATTACACCCTTCAATAATGGTCCCTACTTGGGTACCTTCAACCCATAATTGCAAACTTGGGAGATCTTTATTAGCCGCTACTTTCGACACATACCCCAAACTGTTAAGAAGTGCTGTACTTTGCTTGGCAACATTTTGAGTAATGACATCGGGCGTTGCTTCTTCACCCCTTGAAAGGGATAAAAACCCTCCATATAAAAGGCTTAATAAAATATAACTTCCCAAAAAAATAAGTAAAAACCGAAGTACTGCTTGGTATTTTCTGAAAAGTTCTTTCATACTCCAAAAATAGTTAAATCCTAATTCCTAAAGTTTTCTATTTTAAAATACCTTTGCAAAAATTGTTTACAATGTCTTTTGAAACTTTAAAACACAGCGTGGAAGGTATTATTACTGCTCAAAATTTTACTTCGGAAGAAAAACTCACACAAATTTGCGAATTCCTTCAAAACAGTGTTAAATATTACAACTGGGTTGGCTTTTATTTTGCTAATGAAGCTGAAAGAACGTTGCATTTAAAAGCCTTTGCGGGAGAGCCTACCGACCACACTGTAATTCCTTTCGGAAAAGGCATTTGCGGCCAAGTGGCAGAGAGCAATACCAATTTTGTGGTCCCTGATGTCACTGCCCAAGACAATTATATTGCCTGTAGCATTACCGTAAAGTCTGAAATTGTCATCCCGCTATTTAAAGACGGAAAGAACATAGGGCAAATAGATATTGACTCCCACACCATAGACCCTTTTACGGAAGAAGATGAACGCTTTTTGGAATGGGTTAACAGTAAAGTGGCTGAAATTTTATAACCATTACATTCCTGTTCGTATTGCTTCTACAGGATCTAACTTTGAAGCTTTTACAGCAGGTAATATTCCGGAAATAAGTCCGATAATAGCCGCTATAACAGTCCCTATAAACATATTCCATAGGGATAGCACAAACTGAAAATCACCCGTAAATTGAGAAACAATCACCGAGGCCAGATAAACCAATAGAAGCCCGATAAGCCCTCCAAAAATGGCAAGTATCATGGCTTCAAATAAAAATTGGTATAAAATAAATCGGCGTTTGGCCCCCAACGACTTTTGAATTCCAATCAAACTGGTACGCTCTTTTACACTTACAAACATAATATTGGCAATTCCAAAGCCTCCCACCAGTAAAGAGAATAAACTAATAATGCCCCCAATAAAATTCATGCTTCCCGTAATACTGTTAATGGCATCGGTAAAACCTTGTAATTGGTTTACAAAAAAATTATCGTCTTGCTCTGCCTTTAACCCACGGATGATTCGCATTTTTGAAGAAAGCAAGGCAATAAACTCTTCATTATCTACTCCTTTTTCGGGTTTTATTAAAATAAATGGGAAGGTTGCTTTATTGTTATCACCAAATATTTTTCGCATAAAATTAACCGGTAAAAAGGTGGTCGTGTCTTTACTGCCCCCAAAAATCCCACTCCCCTCTTTTTCCATAACTCCAATCACGGTTAATTTTCTGCCATAGACCCGTATTTTTTTTCCAATGGCCATTTCGGCACTTCCAAACAAACTATTGGCAATTTCATCGCCTATAACAATCACCGCTGCACCACTATTAGATTCCGACTCATTAAAAAAACGCCCGTGAGCAATTTTCATGTTCTCAATGAGCGTTTGCTGTTCGGTAACCCCATTCATTTCTACATTTTCAATACTTCGTTCTTCATATTTAACTGTTTCTCGCTGTACATTGATTTGGTAGGATATGCCATGCATGTCGGGCATCATTTTTTGCAATAAGGTATGTTCGTCATAAGTAACATCGGGAAACTGCTCTCTTTTCCACTGTGGAACATCGGTGGGACCAAAGGAAAAACGACACAGAAAAATAGTACTATTGTCGAGTCCGCTAATGCTGTCTTCAATTTCACTTTTTAAGGAATCTACCGAAGCTAATACCGCAATAATGGAGAAGATTCCAATAGTTACCCCCAGCAACGATAAAAAAGTACGTAATTTATTGTTTTTTAATGCGTTAACCGCAAAATTAAAACTCTCTTTTAAAACACGTAAGTAAATAATCATTTCCCTTAAACCCCGTTATTTTGGAAGCTTAAAGATAGGTCTTTTTAAACAAAGTTATGTTACAAAATTCTTTAGGAATTCTGTACTTTTGCAACTTAATTCAGCACACATTGTTTTCATGACAAATCATATCAAAATCCAATCGGCTTTAATTTCAGTATTTCATAAAGACGGCTTGGCTCCTATTGTTGAAAAATTAGATCAATTGGGGGTTACGTTATATTCTACCGGCGGTACCGAAAAATTTATTAACGACTTAGGAATTAATGTAATACCTGTTGAAGAAATTACCGAATATCCTTCCATTTTGGGGGGAAGGGTAAAAACGCTTCATCCTAAAATTTTTGGCGGTATTTTGAATCGGCAAGAAAACGAAGGCGATGTTGCCCAAATGAAAGAATATAATATCCCTCAACTGGATTTGGTGATTGTAGATTTGTACCCTTTTGAAAAAACCGTGGCTTCGGGAGCAGGAGAACAGGATATTATTGAAAAAATAGATATTGGCGGAATTTCCCTAATTCGTGCCGCTGCAAAGAATTTTAAAGATACACTTTGCATATCCTCTATGGAAGATTACGAGCCGTTTTTGCAATTACTTTTTGAAAATGAAGGGATTACTACGCTAACACAGCGCAAACATTTTGCAGCAAAAGCCTTCCAAGTTTCTTCGCATTATGACACTGCCATCTTCAATTATTTTAACAGCAATCACGAAATAGCCTCTTTAAAGGTAAGTGAGCCCAACGGTAGTGTCCTTCGGTATGGAGAAAATCCGCATCAAAAGGGGTTTTTCTTTGGCGATTTTAAAGCGATGTTCGATAATCTCCATGGAAAAGAATTAAGCTACAACAACTTACTCGATGTAGATGCAGCGGTAAATTTGATGAATGAATTTGCAGGAGAGGCTCCCACATTTGCTATTTTAAAACATAACAACGCCTGCGGAATTGCCCAAAGAGCTACCGTAAAAGATGCTTATTTAGATGCTTTGGCCGGAGATCCCGTTTCTGCCTTTGGAGGAATTTTAATTAGCAATGCCGAAATTGACGAAGCCACCGCAAATGAAATTCACACCCTTTTCTGCGAAGTAGTGATAGCGCCTTCCTACGCCCAAAAAGCGTTGGAAATTTTAAAAGGTAAAAAGAATCGAATTATCCTCGTTCAAAAACAAATACCTCTTCCCAAAACTACCCTACGAAGTTGCCTTAATGGGGTATTGGTTCAAGATAGGGATTTGCTTACAGACACTGCTGAAAATTTAACCGAGGTAACTCACAATAAACCTACTACAAAGGAGTTAGAAGATTTATTGTTTGCTTCAAAAGTGTGTAAACATACCAAGTCCAATACCATTGTCTTAGCTAAGAACAAGCAACTTTGCGCCAGTGGTACCGGACAAACCTCAAGAGTAGATGCTTTACGGCAAGCAATTGAAAAAGCAACTTCTTTTCAGTTTAATTTAAAAGGAGCTGTGATGGCAAGTGATGCCTTTTTTCCTTTTCCCGATTGTGTGGAAATTGCAGACCATGCAGGAATTACCGCCGTGATACAACCCGGAGGTTCTATTAAGGATGAGTTAAGCATCGAATATTGCAACAAAAACAATATTGCTATGGTATTTACAGGAGTACGTCATTTTAAGCATTAAAATTTGTTACATTTGTAAGAATAGCAAGCCATTATAATAATTTATAGACACTTAGTACCAATATGGGATTTTTTGATTTTCTCACCGAAGAAATAGCCATCGACCTCGGAACCGCAAACACACTCATTATACATAACGATAAAGTAGTAGTTGATGCCCCTTCTATTGTAGCTCGCGATAGAGTTTCAGGAAAAATTATTGCTGTAGGAAGGGAAGCAGCGCGCATGCAGGGAAAAACCCACGAAAATATAAAGACCATTAGACCTCTTAAAGATGGGGTTATTGCCGATTTTGATGCGAGTGAGAAGATGATTAATATGTTTATTAAAGACATTCCTGCATTAAAAAAGA
>JAGQZA010000067.1 GCA_020435805.1 Flavobacteriaceae bacterium | reverse complement strand
AAAACCTTGCCAAATTCAAGAGTGTATTGATTAAGTAAGAACACCCAAAAAATGCAACAGATTATCTATTTCATACTTCGGAATAAAAATTTTCTGTTGTTTTTTGTGCTTTTTTTAATTTCCGTTTTTCTAACAATTAATTCCCATTCATACCACAAAAACCAGTATGTAAATTCGGCCAATTTTATATCGGGAGGAATTT
This sequence comes from Flavobacteriaceae bacterium, assembly GCA_020435805.1. Lineage (GTDB taxonomy): Bacteria > Bacteroidota > Bacteroidia > Flavobacteriales > Flavobacteriaceae > Halomarinibacterium. The sequence continues at coordinate 11,196 of JAGQZA010000067.1, read as the reverse complement.
ATTCAGTGAAAAGCTCCATTACCGATTACTTCGATTTAAAAAACCAGAATGAAAAACTGGCTGAAGAAAATAGATTATTGCATCTACAATTACAAAATATAGAGTTTTCATCTAATGGTTCAGAATCTAATAATTTAGTGAAAGACTCTATGGTTTCTTTAATAACGGGAAAAGTAATCAACAATAGTTACTCAAAAACAAAAAATCAGCTTACGATTAATAAAGGGAGTATAAATGGTGTAAAAATAGATATGGGTGTTATTTCTCCTGAAGGCCTTGTGGGAATTGTGAGCCATACCTCAAAAAATTTCGCTTCGGTGCAATCTATTTTAAATTCGAATAGCCAAGTAGCAGCCAAGTTTAAAAAGTCGAATCATTTTGGTTCTTTGGTTTGGGATGGAAAAGAGTATAATGTTGTTCAACTTAAGGAAATACCCAGAGTTGCCCATGTTGCCTTAGGAGATACCATTGTTACCGATGGGAGATCCACCATTTTCCCTGAAGGAATTTTAATTGGAACCGTAAAAGACTTTGAAATTGAGGAGGTAGGCGATTATTACAATATTAATATTGACTTGTTTGCCGATATGACAAGTCTTAAACACGTATATCTTGTTGCAAGAAACGATGCCCAAGAAATAAAGCAACTAGAAAAAGAAGCCAACAATGTGGAACAATGAAGTGGTTATAAATACCGTAAGGTTTGTCTTTCTGGTTTTGTTACAAGTGGTCTTGTTGGATCATATTAATTTTTTGGGGTATATAAATCCCTATTTGTATATCTTTTTTATACTAGTATATCCTTTAACAGGAAATAAAGGGTTGCTTATTATTGTAAGCTTTTTTCTAGGATTAAGTATTGATATGTTTAACAATTCTGGAGGGATTCATGCGGCAGCATCGGTTTTCATTGCATGGATACGCCCTTTCATTTTAAAATATGCGTTTGGAGTAGGGTACGAATACAATACCATAAAAATAAATACAGCCAGTTTTTCACAGCAAATGATATTTATTTTAAGTATGGTCTTTATCCATCATTTGGTATTGTTTTCGCTAGAGATTTTTAACACAAGTGAAATACTTTTCATCTTAAAATCCACGTTATTTTCTGGAGTATTTACCACAATTGTTATTTTTTGTAGCCTGTATTTATTTGGTAAAAGAAGTTGATGAGAAAACTATTACTTGTTTCTATAGTACTTATTACCGGAGTTGTTTTTGCAACAAGGTTGTTCTATCTTCAAATTTACGATACCAGCTACCAAAAACTTTCAGAAAATAATGCCGTAAAAGTGGTTTATAATTACCCGCAACGAGGGTATATTTTTGATAGAAAAGGAACCCTTTTAGTTTCCAATCAGCCCTCCTATGATGTGATGGTTATCCCAAAAGATGTGAAGGCATTGGACACATTAGAATTTTGCCAATTGCTGAAAATTGAAAAAGAAGATTTTGTGCAACTTCTCGAAAAAGCATGGGTGTATTCTCCAAGAATTGCTCAGGTATTTATTCCGCAATTAACAAAAAGCGAATATGCGGCCCTTTCAGAAAAAATGTATAAATACCGGGGGTTTTATATTCAAAAAAGATCCCTTCGTAATTATCATGTAAGGCACTCTTCAAATGTATTAGGTTATATTTCGGAAGTAAACGAACGCATTATCAAACAAAACCCTTATTATCAAATGGGGGAACTTATAGGGATGGGCGGTGTTGAAAAACAATACGAAGCTGTTTTGCGAGGCACCAAAGGGGTAAAATACATTCAAAAAGATCGTTTTAACAGAGACATAGGCCCTTACAAAGAAGGAATATTTGACACCCTACCCACTCGAGGAAACGATATTATGCTCACCATTGATGCCGATTTACAGCAATACGGTGAGGATTTAATGATTAACAAAAGAGGGGGAATTGTAGCGTTGGAGCCGCAAACGGGCGAAATTTTAGCTTTAGTGGCGGCGCCCAATTATGATCCCGCTTTATTGGTAGGTCGAGAGCGCTCCAAAAATTTCACAAAACTGTACTACGACACCATTGCCAAACCTTTGTTTGACCGGGTTTTACAAGGTGAGTATCCCCCTGGATCTCCCTTTAAAACACTTACAGCACTTATCGGGCTACAAGAAGGTGTCATTGATCTTGATGAGCGTATCTATTGCCATGGGGGGTACCGCTACGGAAGCAGAACACTAGGCTGTCACCATCATGCAACCCCGTTAAATATGATTCCCGGTATTGCAAATTCCTGCAACGCCTATTTTGCTACCGTTTACCGAAGGATTATTGACAAATATCCCACACCGCAAGAAGGGATTGACCATTGGCGAACACATCTGTTAAGCTTTGGATTAGGCAACTATTTAGGGTACGATTTACCTGCCGGAAACAAGGGGTTTATTCCCGATAGTGATTATTACAACAGAGCCTATCAATATCCCAAATACAATTGGTACACCCCTGCAACCATTTCAAATTCCATTGGGCAAGGAGAAGTGTCGCTTACCCCCATGCAAATGGTAAACTTTACCGCCGCTATTGCCAATAGAGGATATTATTACAAACCCCATATCATAAAAAATATCGTGGGTGCAGATTCCATCCCTAAGGTTTATACCCAAAAAAACGCAACCACTATTAACCCTGAGTATTTTGAACCAGTAGTAAACGGGATGTTTGATGTGTATAATTACGGTACCGCTTCGGCATTGAAAATCCCCGGAATTGATATCTGCGGAAAAACTGGAACCGCCGAAAACTATATTCGAATTAACGGAAAACGTATGCAACTCACAGACCACTCGGTGTTTGTAGCTTTTGCCCCCAAAGACAACCCACAAATTGCCATTGCCGTATTTGTAGAAAATGGTTATTGGGGCTCCCGTTGGGCCGGAAAAATTGCCAGTTTGATGATAGAAAAATACATAAAAGGAGAGATAACCCGCAAAGATTTGGAAACCTATGTCCTTAATGGAAGTCTTATGGATGAATATAATAAACCTTACAGTGGCGAACCTTTCCAAATTAATCAATAATGAAGGATTATAAAGAAAATGTTCAGTTAGATTGGTGGACTATTATATTCTATTTTCTTCTGGTAAGTATTGGATGGGTTAATATTTACTCGGCTTCATTAAGCGATACACAACACGGCTTTTTCGATTTTAACCAAATTTATTTTAGACAACTGGTCTTTATAGGGTTAAGTTTACTGCTTATTATTTTCATTTTAGCCATAGATTCAAGATTTTATGAACGCTTTTCCAGTATTATTTACCTCGTTTCTTTAGCTTCCTTATTGGGCCTTTTTGTCTTCGGAAAAAATATAAACGGAGCCACTTCATGGTACGGTTTTGGTTCTTTTGGGCTTCAACCCAGTGAGTTTGCCAAGGCAGCCACCGCATTGGCATTAGGAAAATATATTAGTGACATACAAACTAATATGAAGGAATTGAAACACCAACTTCGAACCTTTCTTATCATCGCCTTGCCCGCATTATTTATTATTCCACAACCCGATCCCGGGAGTGCATTGGTTTATGCTGCGTTTGTTTTTCCATTATATCGTGAAGGGCTTAATTACATCTTTGTTTTAATTGGTTTTATTGCTGCGGTGCTCTTTGTTGGAACCTTGTTTATAGGCGTACCATGGATGATTTTAATGATTCTGTTAACTACCCTAGTTTGGATTTTTTATAAGCGAAAAGGAAGACGTATCCATTGGATGCAATATGTTATTATTGTAGCCACCTGTATAGGCTTTACCTTCTCTGTAAATTATGTATTTAATTCAGTTTTTGAACAACGGCATCGAGACCGTTTTAATATTGTATTGGGAAAAGAGGTAGATGAAAAGGGAATTGGCTACAATACCAACCAAAGTGAAATTGCCATTGGTAGTGGAAGTTGGACCGGTAAAGGCTGGTTACAAGGAACACAAACCAAAGGAAACTTTGTTCCCGAACAACATACCGACTATATTTTTAGTACCGTAGGGGAAGAATGGGGATTTTTAGGTTCACTTACTGTAGTAGCCCTGTTTGTATTTTTAATTATACGGCTTATTGTTCTGGCTGAGCGCCAAAAAACCATCTTTGGAAGAGTATATGGATATAGTGTTGCTTCCATATTATTTTTCCACTTTTTTGTAAATATTGGTATGGTTACAGGACTTTTACCCACCATTGGTATCCCGCTCCCCTTTATTAGTTATGGCGGCTCAAGCCTTTGGGGGTTTACTATTTTACTCTTTATTTTTGTGAAGTTGGATGCATCAAATTATATCAATAGATAGAAATCGTATTTGAACTTGAAATTGAACTTGAACTTGAACCTGAAGTTATAAACTGTTCCCCGCTTACTGAATACTGCTTACTGAATACTGCTTACTGAAATTACCTCCCCCAACTTTTAAGATCAATTTGAGATTCTAATGAATCCTCAATAGCATCTGGCAAGGCTGAAAAAAAGTCTATTCCCGTTTTTTCTTCAATTTCATCTACCGATACAACAAAATCGTAAAAGGATTTAGTGGTTTTTTCATTTGGAATTAAAAACGCCAGTACTTTATAATTTTCTCCCGAAGCATCTAAAACTATTTTAAAAAATTCTTCCGGCACCGAAACTTCTTCCTCTCCCATTGTAGAAAGTCCTTCTTTTAAAACCCCTCCGGTAACAACGTATAATCCGTCATACTTTTCAGCCCAAAAGCGTACTTTTTGTTCCAAATAATTCCAAACTCCCGCATTAAAATCTCGATTCTGCGGACTAATATTACTAGTTAAAAATGTTTCATTATAGGCGTCATACGAAAAGCGTCTATCGCCTGCCGGACAAAGGTGCCCTCTATCGTACCCAGAGTTTTTATAGTTACGCCAATCTGCCGAATGTGTTTTTATTTTTTTGTCTTCAACAAAGTAAGGCCTTTCAAATTCATTATTAGAGAGTTGTTCTTTTTTAAGTTCATAGGCTACCCATTCGGCTTGTTCATGTTTTTCAGCATAGGATAATGCGAAAAAAGTGTGATGAATAATGACCCCTGTAGTGGAGGTAGGGAGCAAATCTTCTGAAAATTCTTCAGAAGGTGTTACAATTACACTTGAAGTTTCAGGAGAGGTTTCGTTGTTTTTATCAATCCATTTTTCAGCAAAAAAAAGAATACTAATTACTAGAATTAACAGTACGATGTATTTTGTTTTTTTCATTCTCAATTTTTCACATCCAACACATCCCGCAAAGCATTCCCCATGAGCATAAAAGCAGTCACCAAGCTCATAATAGCCAATCCCGGAATAATGGCCAAATAAGGTTTCCCTAAAATAATATAGGAATAATGATCTTTAATAATCCCTCCCCAGCTTGGCATAGGCGGCTGCGCTCCTATCCCCAAGAAACTTAGCCCGCTTTCAATTAAAATGGCACTGGCAAAGTTTGCCGCCGAAATAATAATAACAGGGGCCAAACTATTGGGCAAAATATGGTTCGTTATAATGCGCCAATGCTTAAAACCTAAGGCTTTTGCGGCTGTTACGTATTGCATCTGTTTCACACTTAGTACCTGCCCACGCACTACACGGGCAACCTCCACCCACATGGTAAGTCCAACTGCAATAAAGACTTGCCAAAATCCCTTTCCTAAAGCCAATGTAATAGCAATAACCAAAAGTAAGGTGGGGATAGACCAAGTAACATTAATTAACCACATAATAGCCGCATCTACTTTTTCCCCAAAATACCCGGCAAGAGCACCCAAAGAAATCCCTATTAGTAATGAAATGAGTACGGCTACAAGGCCTATGGCTAATGAAACACGAATTCCTACAAGCATTCTGCTCAATAGATCGCGCCCGTATTTATCGGTTCCTAAAAGGAAGGTTTTTTCTGAAATATATGCGGCCGGAACCTCTTCTACTGCCCTCGCTTCTTTAAAAATAGCTAAGGGGTATTCTTTGGTAAGTCCCTCAACACCCTCCATGGTATATTCGGTTATTTCAACGGAATTTGTTTTTAGGGTATAATGGGCTATTGGAATTTCGGAAGCTGTGGTTTTCTTTCCGAAGAAAAAAACAGAGAGCCCGTTTTGTTCAATCTCTTCAGCAGGAAGTGTGAGCACTTTAACTGAAAACCCCGGAGGTTTTGAATGAATGGAAAGGTGCATCTGATTGGCATTTTGAGAATTATCCGGAGCCAATGCATAAGCAAAAACAGCTATTAAAGTACAAAGCGTTAAAAACAGAAAACTAAAAACGCCCCAAAAGTTCTTTTTAAATTTCTGGAGCGCTATGTTACCCAAAGATTTGGAGGGGACCATTTGCTAATTTTTAATATTGGCCACTTTCCCGTTTCTAATGTTGTTTAATTTCAAATCTTCCAACACATTTACCGCTTCTTCTACATAAATATCTTTGGCAAGGCTTTTATGCCATCTTTTGCGTTTTTCCTGTAACGTAGTGTCTTGTTTCATTAAAGCAATTTCATTAGGAAGAGATCTGTAGTTAAGCCTGTTATCATATTCTCCAATAGCATCAAACCTTTTGGTTTCTTCTTTTCTTTTTTCAATATCCGCAGCATAATCGTTGAAGTTAAGAGACACTTCTGCTTCATTGCGTGTTCGCTTTATGTATTGTGCATTTTCATCAATTAACCGAAGCTGGTCGCTTTTTGCCATACGCTCTTTACTTCTATTAATGGTGCCTTCATAGTCTATATAGCCATCCCAAGGTTTGTAATTGGCCGGACTTATTTTATCGTAAGGTAACGGGTTGTCATAATCCCGCTCCCCTATTTCAATATAGCTGTAACGATCGGGCATGACCACATCACTTTTTACTCCTTCCAGTTGTGTGGAACCACCATTAACGCGATAAAACTTTTGCGTGGTTAACTTCAATGCACCCATATCGCCCAGTTCATTTTGTTTTACCCATTGGTTAAGATCGATCATATTTTGTACGGTGCCTTTACCATAGGATTGCTCACTTCCAATAATAATAGCTCGTTTATAATCTTGCATGGCTGCTGCCAAAATTTCGGAAGCCGAAGCAGATAATTCATTCACTAAAATTACCAAAGGACCATCCCAAGCAATTGCTTCATCTTCATCTTCCAGCACTTCTTTCTTTTTTCCTCCGGAAGCTACTTGTACCACGGGACCGTCTTTAATAAATAAGCCGGCAATATCCACCGCAGTTCGTAAGGACCCACCACCATTGTCACGTAAGTCTAAAACCAGTCCTTCCATACCTTCTGCTTTAAGGCTTTCTATTTCCTTTTTCACATCGGTTGCAGCGTTTCGCTCCCCGTAATCTTTCATGTCAAAATAAAAAGCTGGAAGATTAATAAGTCCATACTTTTTATCATCTTTTTCAATGACACTAGACTTAGCATAGGTTTCTTCCAGTTCTACCACATCGCGGGTAATGACTTCTTCTTCAATGGTGCCATCTACACGTTTCACAGTTAATGTAACCTTTGTCCCTTTAGGACCTTTAATTAGCTTTACGGCGTCATCTACGCGCATTCCCACAATGCTTACAGGTTCTTCTTCATCTTCTTGCTTTACTTTTAAAATGGCGTCTCCCACTTCCATGTGTTCGCCTCTCCAAACGGGACCTCCGCTAATTACCTCAACAATGGTGATGTAATCATTTTTTTTCTGAAGTCGTGCTCCAATGCCTTCCAACTTTCCACTCATTCGCAAATCGAAGCGATCTCTATCGGGTGGAGCAAAATAGTTAGTGTGAGGATCGAACTCTTCAACAACCGTATTGAGGAAAACTGCAAAATAGTCTTTTCTTTCTAGGTCGTTGGTAAACTCGTAATAATCATCCAAAGCCGTCATGGAAGTTTTTCGAGCTTTGGCTTCCATTTCTTCCAAAGTTAGTGTTGCATTTTCAGATTCTATAAAATCCTCTCCTTTACTGGTAGCTTCTTTCTTTTTTTCTTCTGAAGTATTTTTCTCCTCTACCAAATCGTAATAATTAGAAATGGTAGAAAATTTAAGTTGTTGCCGCCAACGTTCTTTCAACTCTTTTTTGGAATCTGCGTAAGGAAGTTGGTCATAATCTACCTTAATTTTTTCATCCATTGTATAATCAAATGGAGTATTTAAAACCTCTTTGTAGTAGGCTTTAGATTCTTCTGCTCGTTGCATATATTTTTCATACACTGCATTAAAAAAAGTAAGGTCTTTATTCCGAATTTGGTCATCGATTTCGGTTTCGTAGATTTTAAATCCCTCCATATCCGATGCCAAGAAATAGCGCTTTAAAGGATCTAAAGCTTCAATAAAATTAGCGTAAATGGCTTTAGAAAAAGCGTCGTCCATATCTTTAGGATCGTAATGTCCTTTTTCAAGTACATAGGTAATTAAATCGACCAGTAATTTATCCTTTTCGGGATCGTTAAAATCTTTGGTAGTAAAACTGCACGAGGCAAAAGCCACAAAAACGGAAAGCAATAAAACTTTAAAATTCTTTCGCATAAAACTCATATCAACTTTTTTAAGACTTCTAAAATAGGTAAAAAACCGTGCCAAGAACGAATATTGGTACTAATTTTTTGTTAAACCCAAACTGGTAAAAAAATAATAAAATTCAAAATTTAAAATTCAGAATTAATAACTGTATTTTTATAATCTCTTTCAATTTTATGGAAACACAAAAACCCCTCATACTTGTTACTAATGACGATGGAATTACCGCTCCGGGTATTAGAGCCCTTATAGAAGTAATGAATACCATTGGCACCGTCTATGTTGTTGCCCCGGACTCGCCACAAAGTGGCATGGGGCACGCTATTACGGTAAATGACACTTTGTATTGTGACAAAGTAGTGGTTGACAAAAATGCGCCACAAACCGAATATAGCTGTAGTGGGACACCGGCAGATTGTGTAAAATTAGCCACCAATGAAATTTTAAAACGAAAGCCAGACCTTTGTGTTAGCGGTATTAACCACGGAAGTAATTCTTCCATTAATGTAATTTATAGCGGCACGATGAGTGCTGCGGTAGAGGCTGGTACCACTGGGATTCCTGCTATTGGGTTTTCACTTCTGGATTATTCATTGGATGCTAATTTTGAACCGATAAAACCATTTGTAAAAAAAATTGTTATGGAGTGCTTGGAAAACAAACTCCCAAAAGGGGTGGTTTTAAATGTCAATTTTCCAAAACTTTCTGAAAAAGATATTAAAGGAATAAAGGTCTGTAGGCAGGCAAACGCCCATTGGATTGAAAATTTTGACAAACGAAAAAGTCCTCTAGGAAGGGAATACTATTGGCTTACGGGTGAATTTATTAACGAAGATAAAGGCGAGGACACTGATGAATGGGCCTTGAAAAACGGTTATATTTCGGTAGTACCGGTACAGTTCGATTTAACCGCACATCATGCAATTAAGGATATTAATTCATGGAATTTATAGCATGAAAAAAGAAATTTTTATTGGCTTTTTGGTAGGGATTATCAGTAATACCCTTGGGGTTATTCTTTGTACTTTTATTGTTGCAAAAATGAAAGGCGAAGGATTTTCGAATACTTTTAATCTCTATTTACATTCGCAGAACCTCTGGATGCTACTTACCTTGGGTGCACTACCCAATTTAGCTGCTTTTTTTGGTTTTCTGAAAATAAACAGAGAATACAGAGCCCGTGGGGTACTGTTAGCAACCTTTGTAACAGCCATCACGGCCTATTTAATATATTTTTTATAGTGAAATATTACTTGCTTGCCGGCGAAGCTTCGGGTGACCTGCACGGTTCCAACCTTATGAAAGCTTTAAAAAAAGAAGACCCTAAAGCTCACTTTCGGTTTTGGGGAGGTGATCTTATGGCAGCAGAAGGAGGTACGTTAGTTGTTCACTATAAGGATAGGGCCATTATGGGTTTTACTGAAGTACTCAAAAATCTTCCCAAGATTTCGAAGCTTTTCAAACAATGCAAAAAAGACATTCAGCAATATAACCCAGATGCCGTCATTTTTATTGACAACTCTGGTTTTAACCTTCGCATGGCCAAATGGGCAAAACCCAAAGGGTTTGCCACGCATTATTACATAAGCCCTCAGGTGTGGGCATCGCGTGCGGGCCGAGTGAAAACCATAAAAAAAACAATTGACCACATGTACGTGGTACTTCCGTTTGTGAAGGATTTTTATAAAAAATACGACTATCCCGTTCATTTTGTGGGACATCCGCTGCTGGATGCTATTTCCAACAGGGTTCAGGTAGATCCTGCGGTTTTCAGAAAAGAAAATCGATTGGACGAACGCCCCATTATTGCATTGCTTCCGGGGAGCCGAAAACAGGAAATATTGAATATGCTGAAAGTGATGCTTTCTGTAGTAGAAGACTTTCCAGAATACCAATTTGTCATTGCGGGAGCACCCAGCCAGGAAAAGGAATTTTATCTTCCATTCATTAAAAAAGAAAATGTGCATTTGTTACTGAATAAAACTTACGATTTACTCAGTATTTCTCATGCAGCATTGGTGACCTCCGGCACCGCCACTCTGGAAACAGCATTGTACAAAGTACCGCAGGTAGTATGTTACAAAGGAGGTAGAATTTCGTATGAAATAGCCAAAAAAATCATTAAACTCGATTATATCTCTTTGGTCAATTTAATCCTCAACAAGCCTGCTGTAACCGAGCTTATTCAAAATGAATTAACATCGCAAAACCTTAAAAAGGAGCTCACAAAAATTATAGACGACTACCAGAGAGCTGTTTTATTTTTAGATTATTACGATTTAGAAGTTGCCTTAGGAGGAAAGGGTGCTAGTGAAAAAACGGCGAAATTGATTGTTTCAACCCTTAAAAATTAATTTTTTTTATAATTTTAGCAGAACCAAATCTGCTTTCAATAATGAAGAAATTTTTCTTGCTATTTTCCATTACCTTGTTTTTTGCCTCTTGCGGTACCTCAAAAAAAGTTTCAGAAAGGGTTATTATTGGAGAAGGTTCAGAAAGTGTTGCTGTTAAAAAAAATACTCACAACGAGCGGAAGATCAATAAAAAAAACGCGCAAGAAAAAGAGACAAATGAAACTGTTTTGTATTCGGAAGCCGAGTTAAAAACATTCCGAATTATTGAATACGCCAAAACTTTTGAAGGAACTCGTTATAAGTTTGGCGGTACAGATAATCGAGGAATGGACTGTTCAGGCTTGGTATGTACTTCTTTTAAAAATG
>JAGQZA010000066.1:7496-11439 GCA_020435805.1 Flavobacteriaceae bacterium | reverse complement strand
ATAAAATGATTTCGTAAACAATGTCTTAGCGTTGTCTATTTTCTCCGTTTTTCATCGTAAGTACCATAGTCATCATCTTTATTTATTGGGGCTAATTGTTGTTGCAGCTTTTCGTAGAAGCTGGCGTTATATCCTTTCAAGTCTCTACAGCGCATGGCGTCTGGACGGAACATTTTATTGTTTCTAAACATTCCACTATTGCTGTAGGTATATACGGGATTGCTATTTCCCATAGAAATTTCTCGTAGCCGAAGCACATAAGTGTCTTCTTTGGCGCGTGTAATGACAAACCGTTTTTGGCTTTCGTTAAAATCGAAGACCAAACCTTTGTTGAATCTGGTATTTAATGCTTCGGTAATGGCATGCATTCTTCGTAAGAAAATTTGCCCCAATGGAATTCTTAGGGTTGTGGTACCGCTAATGAGTTTTTCTCCATTAATTTTATATTCAATCACTTGCAGCACGTAGTCATCGGGCATGGGTCTGTTGTTGCTTTGCGTTCCTTTCAAACTACGCGAAAGATTATTCAAATATTTTAAAGAGCTAATCCATGGGAAGGTACATTCCATTAAAGAACAGCAGCCCTGCTCACTTGCTTCGGCAGCAATTTTATAGCTTACGCAGTAGTCTGCTTTTATTTCGTCATTTTCAGAAATTAAAACAAAAGTCCCTCCTTGTGGAACACCTGCCTTATGAATTATGGAAGGATGCTTTTTTACAAAGGCCGTAAAGCTATCTTTTTCGGTAGTTAAGTCGAAGTGAATACAATCAAAATCAAGTCCGTGGTTATTTTTTAACTCATGAATATAATCTTTACTGGCTAGGCCGGGTCTTCCAAAGTGTCCTTCTATGCGGTAAAAATTATAGCACTCTAAGTCCACTGTTAATGGGTTTTTAGGCCATCCCGATGCTAAAAGCGAAGTATGATAACTTACATTAAAATGCTGCTTAAAGTTTTCGGTTTTACTGAAATTCCAAGTTGTTAATAGGGATTGATCCACGTTATAGTAAACCGGAATTGCTTTTTCACCCAATTCCCCACAACATTTTGAAGGGGTAACTTTAATAGCCCCTTCGTTCCCTAAAAAGAAATTATCCAGCAAAATGGCAACTCTTTGTACCAAACTTTTTGCCTTTTTAATATAGGTTTCATACTCGGTATTCGTAGGGGAGGGATACCATTGGTGGCGTAATTCGGGATATTGATTTTGCAATGGAAATAGACTTCCCAGCAACAAATGCTTCGGAAAAGCTTCAATATTTGGACAGCATTCGGTTTTCAGTTTTAAGAGTAATGCAAGAATTTCGTTATAACTATCGCTTACATCTTTTACCAAATCATATCGATACTGAACTTGTTCGGTATTTGTAAAGTCATCCAAATTATCTATTTGATTCAAAACCGTGTTTTGAGTACCATTATTGATGGATAGTATTTCTGAAAAGCTTTCGAACAAATCGGAATAGCATTGATGAAGCGTTGTTTTTGAAGTAGTAATGGTATTTTTAAAGGCAGTTGCCATTAGGGTGTAGGTGTTGGTATTGTTGGCATTTCCGAGGCCGGAATTTAGCACCACTTTGTTTACTGCTGTTTCGGAAAGATTGGCAGCAGCTTCAAAAATGTTGTGTTTGGTATAGATGGGATCTTTTGTGTTTATGACATCTTCAACATCTTCTTTTGAAACCAATAAAACTTTAATGTTTTGTACATTTTCCTGCCCTTGGTTATCGCAGTTGGTAGCCGTACAAATACTGGGTTCTTTTTGGTAGCTTTCCAAATAAAGAATAGCCACTTTATCATTTAAGTCTAAATTAGTAAGCGACTCGTGCTCAGCAAGATCAGCCAAATCTTCTGGGATAAGCTCGATTAAATCTATGGTGTTGTTTCCATTTTTGAAGTGTCCATATTTGGCCTTTTCATCGGTAAATTCTTTGTAGTGCGAGTAGGTAATAGATTCGAGTATGATATTTTTTGAATCTTTGGTCGATTTGGTAGAAGCTTCTTCCACATCTTCCTGCAGTTTCAGCAAATCTCCATCAGTGGTAATTCCACAACCCTGTGAGACGGTAATTTTTGAATTTGCACCAACAGAAATTTGAAACCCACAAACCAATCCAACTCCAGAAAGGCAAATACGGGTTAATCGATCTTGCTCGTTAAAGTACTCTATAAACTCATTTAACTGATGTGAAGTAAGTACTTGGTCGTCCACAAAGGAGTTGTACTGTGGGGTGATTTCCAATAATTTGCTTTTCATAATGGTACTATTTAAATGATTCCCAGGTTGGTTCTTCCCAGGATGATATTTTGTTGTTCTTCTTCGTTATCGCAATCGTGAAGGTGGCCTTGTGGGTAAATGGTATGTAAGGTGCTTATAATCTTATTAAGGCGCATCAATTTTGCTTTGTGCTGTTTTTGTCCGTTGTTGGTTTTAGACAATAACCAATCTTTATAGGCTTCTTCCAATTCCATCATTTCATTTTCATCACCTGGCTCCATTTCATAACTTTCCGGCCATCCTATCCAGCATATTTTTGCCATAATGTGTGAGGGTAATTCTTTTTGAATAAGATCTTCCATAAATCGTCTAAAATCGACATTGCTATACCGCTCGGTCCATCCCGGAAGGACAATAGAAACTCGAAAGGAGTAGGGGTCAATTCCTTCGCAGCTTTCACAATTATCCTCACAAATAGGAAGAAAATACTCTTTTGTCATGGTCTCTTTGGTAACATCGGGGCGAAGTAAAATATGTTCAATTACATACATCCCTTCATTGGGTTGCAAATCATTCATAAATGCAACCACAGCATCAATTGCTGCTTCGGCGTTGGCTTGTGTATTGTAATATGCTATTTTTCTGGCAATTACATGTCGTTCATCATTGGGGTCTGGGAAATTTGGATTGGTTAAGTTGAAATAAAATTTCCCGGAAGCAGTGGTTTTTATTTCGTAATGCTCTGCAAATCGGCCATAATTTTTTACATTAAAAATTTCCTCGTAGAGCTTGGAGAGTGAATGATAGTGTTTACTTCCGGAGCCTAAAATGGTCCCTGCAGTGTCTCTGAATCGAAAACGGTATTCAATATAACCATCGGCATCTACTTCTTCGTAAATCTCTAAGGGGTCATCACTAAAGTTTCTTCGGGAATAATCCGGATTTCCACTAAGCAAGGCAATTCTTTTTTGAAAGGAGGAAACATTAGTAGTATCCCAAAGATTTTCTGGAAGTTGTTTGTAATAATTAAAACTTAGCCCTCTTTCGCAACCCGTGGTTTCATATTCTTTAAGGAAACGATCCTTTGCTTCTATAATTTCTTTATCTACGTTTGTACCGTATAATTGCTTCATTAAGAAGGCGTATTCACTGAAACTTTCTGCAAAGCGTGATAGTAAATGATCCAGAATTTGATTTCTTCTCGTTACGGTATCATCCAAGTCTGAAAGTAATAGCTTGCTCAACTGGGTATTGGTATAGCTTCCGGGGAAAATCTCCGAAAGATGGGTTACATCGTCTATATTTTTGGTAGCATAACTCAATTTTAGATTGTCATCACCATCAAATAGTTCTGCATTGATGGCATAGAGTTCCTTTATCTTTTGCAAGTGGGCAAAATAGGTGGCTAAGATTTGGTCAAAAAAGAGCAAATATCCTTTTAGTTGTTTGGCTTTGGCCTTATCTGCTATTGAGGCAGAGGGCCTTATCCCGGCAGGACCTATTCCATATACCTCCGGAAAATCATTTTGGAGGGTAGTAAAACTGCCTATTTTTTTTCCATTGGCATTGGGAAGTTCCAACTCCTTGCTTTCTGAAGCTATGGCTGCCATATCGGCTTTCTCTGCTTCTTCAAATTCTTGTAAAAAGGAATGTACCTCGTCCATATTGATGTTGAGGGGTAAAAACCCTTTGTAATAACTAAAGGCACTTTTATCGCAACGGAT
>JAGQZA010000066.1:0-7399 GCA_020435805.1 Flavobacteriaceae bacterium | reverse complement strand
CCATGGCTCAAAAGGGGACCGTTGTAAATTTCATCGGTGGTAAAACCTTTTTGAAGCATTTCCTTTAAAGAGTAAAACCGAAGATTGGGGGACAAATAATCGTCTATTGCTTTCAGGATTAATGCATGAACATATTCGTCATCGGCTTCGGGGATTAGTTCTATTTGAGCGCATACTTTTATTGGGTGTTCTTCTACTTCTTCAATGTTTATAAGGTCTTCGCAAAGATTTCTGTGTTCATGGTAGGTAACTCTAACTTCATCTTTAAGCTGTTTAATTTTTTGATTGATTTTTGCAGGAGTATCAAATACTTCAGTATCCAATTCGTCTATTTCAATCAATACATCATAAAGACCATTTAGCACAAATGATTTCTGCTTGTTTTCAGGAACCTCAAAAGGCTGAAACCCCATTTCAAAATCTTTGCAATTGGCATACATTGTTTTTTGATGCTTTTTGAGCCAAGCGTTTTTAATACCGTCTATGTTGATGAAGAGCTTCCTGTAATCTAATGGAGTTACAGGTTTTATGGGAAGCGCTTTATCTGCTGTTAAAAACTGTTCTTTTAAATAATTGGTATTATTTTCTTCAGCCAAAAGAACTTCTACAGGTAGGTTCATTCGGTTTCCCAAATCGGTAATTGCATAGCTTAATACCTCCAACATGGTAATTCCCGGATCGTGCGAATTATAATCGTTCCACAAGTCACTTCCCAAAGACTCTATATATTCTATCCCTTTCCTTTTCAGAAAGTGAAAATCCAAGTCATCCTGTGTGGCAGTATTTTTCGGAATGGTTTTATGGGCGCTTAGGGCAGGCATGGGGTAACTGTTTTAGGGGTGGGAGAATAGCACTTAGACTGGATGGCAGTAACATAGTGTTTTTTTGCTGAAACCAATATGGCCTTAGGACTGGTAGGGATTACGTTTACTTTTTCCTGGTAGGCCGAGAATATGTTTTTTCGATGTTTTACCTGAACATCTTCTAAAAAGTCAACATATTCAAGTTGTTCCAGAAATTGAATAATCTTACTGCGATGAAATGTAATGCCAAAATTTAGACTATTGGTTTCTTCAAAAGCCCAAGGGGATAAGTATTTTTTGATGGCATCTTCTACTTCACCTACATAATAGTTTTCGTCATACCCGATATGAAACTTTACTTTGCAGCTTATTTCAATTTCTTCGTACTCCGGATTAATGATTTGAGCTGTAATGAAAAACGAGTTTAACGTATTGATGTACGCTTGTATTTCATTGCGTTTTGCTGTGCTTAATCGAGGTTGGTAAATATCAAAAGCGTTGTTATCTACAATATCCGGTATTACCACAATATCTACATAGCCGGGAGCTTGGTAGTTTTCTCCTTGGGTATGATTTAAACACTTTACTTTATATACTTCCGTAAATTTCTGCAGGATAAGGTGTTCGTAATCCCATTGGTTAATAGCCCTGTCTTTATGTCGTAAACGTTCACTTACCCTTTTGTAATACCCCGTGGAAGTCTCTTCGGGTTTTCCTCCAAATGAGTTATAGGGCTGACTCACTTTTTTTACAAGTGCATCCCGTTCGGTTAACTTAGCTATGGTATTAGCAGGGAGACCGTTTAGTAAATGTGAAAGGTCATTTTTTTGATTCAAAAAAGTGGCTGTACCTACTTGGGCGTGGATATTGAGAACTTGGCAAAAAGCATCAAAGTTTTTATCGGTTTTAGCCCTCACCCAAATGTACCCTTCCGGAAGTATTGTATTTTGAGTGGTGGCTTGTTTGGGGATTACAATCGTTACCAATCCTGTTTTAAGGAAATTGTTGGTTCCGTTCTTTATTAAATGATTGCTATCCAATTCCAGCCACGTATTTTTACAAAGAACACTCCATTCAATTTTGTCCGGAAAAACATAGGCCTCTGTTAAAGGATTTTCGGTTCCTTCCAGTAATTGAAATAAAATAGTAACCTGTTGAAGCACTTCGGCATCTTGCAATCCTATGTATAATTCCCCTCCTTTGCAATACGTAGGAATAAGAGTTTCCCGAGTTTCAGATTGTCCAAAAGGATGAATGTGAAATAGCTGAATTTCAGCAAGATTACCTGATTTAGTATTGTTCTTGAAGTTTACCTCTTGCGAAGCGGTGTAACTTAATTCTATGGATTCAATCTGAGGGGTGTAGGGTGTATTAGGAAGTTGTTTGTTGTCTTTTTCCAATAACTCCAAAGCATAAATCTTCGGAAATTCTGAATGGAAAAAAGGAGTGTTAAGGGATAATTTTAAAGGACCATTCTCTCCTGTGGTATAATTAGTATTGGAAACGGATAACTGATTTTCGTACAGATCTCCATTTTTTTGAAATAATTGAAAGGCTGAGTCAATACTTTTAAGAGTTTCCCTATCATTTAATAAAACCTTTGTTGTAAAATAACTGTCTCCCGTAACGCTAATATCATTGTCATCCCTATCATATTCGGCATAATAATCTTTGAAATTATTAGGGGTATTAAGCCATAGGGTATCTATTGAAAAGCTATTCCATTTTTTTTGAAATAATTCTTCGTAATCTATATAAAAGGATGAACGTTTTACAGGCTGTGTTCCAAAAGGGAAAAAAGGCTTTCCGGGTAAGATAGTACCAACGTCATTTTTTAAAGTTAACGAAGTGACTCCGGTTACTTTTACTTCAATTTTTACTTGGTCAATTTTTTTCTCTAAAAGGGAAGTAAACAATTGGTATCCTGCTTCAAAAGCGGTAAATTCTGTTTTTATTTGAAAAAGAAGTAGTGGTTGCCGGGTATTGTAATTTCCGGTATGAACGGAAGTATTAAAAGGAACT
Source organism: Flavobacteriaceae bacterium (assembly GCA_020435805.1). GTDB lineage: Bacteria > Bacteroidota > Bacteroidia > Flavobacteriales > Flavobacteriaceae > Halomarinibacterium. The sequence goes on along the minus strand of JAGQZA010000066.1, from coordinate 4,574 downwards.
ATGGCCTCTTCCGTTTTGTCAATTTCCAAAGCAAAAGTTAGCTTCTTTCCGGAGATGGAACTGGTATATCCGGCTTCAATACTTTCCACCGCTTTAAAAGGGCCTAACCATCCTTTTTCCCCGGTAGCGTAGATGTCAATACACGCCAATGCCTGACTCAGGCTTATTGCCCCAATGTTATTATTAAAAGTATATTCCAACTGTATAAGCCTTCGTCCTTCTTTAAGGAGTAAATTGGGAGCAGCAATGGCAAAGCCCAAGGTCGCCGTGGGAAGAGCAACTTCTGCGTTATGGTATTTTGGAAACCCAAAAGGAAGCCAAGTGTCACCTTCTTCTAGTGGTTCTTCCTGCCCGTCTTTGGTGTTGCTGGCAGCTGCCGCTACAATACAGTGTGTTTCTAATGGGTTTAGATTGTTTGTTTTTCGATGATGATACACACTTTTAAGTTCAGCAATCCTGGCTTTGTTAAATACCTGTTCTTCGTCAAGGTTGTATTGCATTCTTTTTCCGGAAGTATCTTTTCCGGCTTCAAGAAGAGTTTCTTTTTTAATGAGAACTTTTTCAGCATTTTTGGCTAATTCAAAAAGGAGGTGTACTTGATCCTCGGTAGCTTCCTTTTTTTGTATTTGTAAAATTTCTTCGTAATAAAAATGGAGATGTCTTTCGGTAATTTTATTAAAACGTTGTTTTGTTAAATCCAATAGTTTCAGGAAGGTAACAAAGAGGGTAAGGTGAGGGGTAAGGCTACTATTTTTTTCAATTTCTGAAACAAAGGCAGCAATGGTCTCTTTTTCAATAAAAAAGGCTTCCCAATTTCCGGAAGAGACAGTATCATTATTTGTTGAAAAGTAGTTTACTTCTTTGGCAAAATTGAAAGCAAATGCCATCCATTCTTCTATGGAAAAATCATTGAGATTGAAATTGGAAGGCAATAGTGCTTTTTTCAATCTTTGTGATTGTTCAGTCCCACTATGAAGGGTTAAAAAACTATGATCGCATTTTTTTGCCATATACTATAATTCGGTACCTTCTTTTTTGTAAAATGGGAAAACCATATTTCCTCTAGAATTGGTAATCCGTACTAAATATTCTATTTCAATTTGAATAATCCCTTCCAATTCCTGAGAGTCGTCCAATTTTATTTTGGTAACATCTATTCTGGGTTCATGGTATAAAATGGCTGTTTTAATTAAGTCGATAATGTAGGTTTTCAAAGTAATATCCAAAGGCTGAAAAAGTAGTTCTTCCAAATTGCAACCATAATCAGGGACCATAATACGTTCCCCCAAACGAGTGGAAAGCAGGATATGTAAACTTTTATTGATATCATCTATGGCTACTGTGGTAATTACAGTTCCTGTTTTTTTATCGAAATGAGGCGGAAACCCCCATCCTTCACCTAAAAAATCTGTTGACTCTAACATACTTATCCAATTAAAACTGTAAATTCTCCTAACAAAATAGTTCCTCCATGGGCGGTACTATCTCCCAATCGCGCCGCAGGCATTCCACCAATTAAAACTGTACTTGACCCCATGATAATACTATCCGGAGGCCCTGTACAAGTAGCCATATCGCCTACACGAGCTGCCGGCATCCCACCAATGAGTACGGTAGGTTCTCCGGCAGGTAAAATGGGTCCTCCCACATGGGGAACTCCACCTGGATTTACCATAGGGCAAATATGAAAATCGTTTATTCTGGCGGCTGGCATTCCCATACTTAATTAATTTGTACCAACGATCCCTTTAAAACAGCAACGGCACTAGTGGAGACTTCGGCTCCTGCACTGCCTTCAGCTTTTAATTGGGCATTGGCTTTTATATTGACATTGGTTCCTTCCAGGTTGAGGTCTCCGGTTGCTTTAATTGAAAAATCCCCGGCAGTTTCTAAAATAACACCACTGCTTTCCAGTGTAAATACATTCGAATTTTCATCCTCAATAACAATGGTTCCGGCGTCTTCATCCAGCGTTATTTTCTTTCCGGCAGGTGTTTCTATGGCGATGGATTTTTTTTCATCATTGAAAAGAATTTTCATTTCACTTCGAGTGATAAATCCTTTTTCATGATTATCGTCACTGGCTACCAAGGGAGCAGGCTTGGCACTGCTGTGAAGCATTCCTAAAACAACGGCATGGTTGGGATCATCATTGATAAAGCCCACAATAACTTCATCGCCAATTTCCGGTCTGAAGAAGGCTCCGCGATTTTCCCCGGCATCCAACGAAGCTACCCGTGCCCAAATTCCTTGTGCAGCATTATTTACAATAGGAAGCTTCACCAAGATGCGTTCCTCTCCATTTGGGTCTTCTTCCAATTGTGACACGACCCCAATTTGTAGCCCATTTACTGCAGGAATAAGCCCCGCTGCGGGTTGTTGATGAATATCATAGGTTTCGCTAAACCATTCAGGATTGATTCCAAACTGTGCATCGATAGTCCAATTTCCATCGGTGATTTGATGTCTGACTCCACTGATAAAAACCTTGCCATTAAATCGATCTCCCACCCCTTCCAGTTTAAGTAATACTCCCGGTTTTACAGCAGCTATGCCTTGAAATTTAATAGTCCCTCGGGTTTTTGACATTTGCTGGAATAGGGCTTTGGCATTACTCCAACTTTGCAAAAGTGAAGAATTATTATTCCCACCATGTTTTAATTCTAAGTTTTCCAAGCCCATAATTTCTGAAAGCGAAGAAAAGTCCAGATTTCCATTGAGAGTAATTCCCGGATCGGCTGCTTCTGCTTCAACAAGTTCTTGTTCAGCAGGATTCCAACCGTAGGAAGTGATCGTACTAAATTGGTTTCTTGCATCAATTTCAGAATCGAAACTTAGTAAGGTTGCTCCAAAAGCGACCGTTTCTACTTCTTCTTGCGAAAAATCCGGTTTAGAAATGATTATTTTTCCGTTCTCTACAGTGGTAATTTTTCCATTGGCCTGTGCGCGAGTCAACATGAAATCCCAATCGGAAGCATTAAATTGAACCAACTCTTGATGGGTGTAATCGGTACTTTCCAAGTCACTTTCTAAACCGTATTTTCCTATAATTTCTTCGGCTATTTCGGCATCGGTGCTTTCATAGTAGTAGGCACTCTTTCTTCCAATGGTCATTTTAATCGCTTTGTCCCTACATTCCACCACTAATACGGATGCATTTTCGCGAATTTTCAATGATTGCTTGATGATAATACCTTTAAATACTGTTTCTTCATCGTTGTGATAGCCTGTTTTTATTTCAATTTCTTTCCCCGGAATGAGCAAATCTTCATTGCTTAACTTGAAATCTTGTTGCGAAGCTTCCCCATCAAAAAACACCAATTGAGCAAAAGGGATTCGATTCACCTCTTTTTCAACAGTAATATTTTTTACTTGATAGACAGCAGAAAGTTCTTCACCGTCTATTAATATAGTAAAGGTGGCTAAATCTGCACTTTGCGGTGTCGCTATGGTTCGGCTATTATTCATTAGGAAACCTTTTCAATAGGAGGAAACATAATTTTTTGCCCTACCTCCAATTTTCTGAATTGATTTAAATTATTGGCTTTAGCAACTTCCAGATAATATTTTGAATCTCCATAGATTTTATGAGTCATTAGTGGCAATGTATCTCCTTGTCCTACGGTTCTTATGTGGGTAAGATCCGGCGAGTTGTTATTTTCTTTCGCCACTCTTAAATCGTCCTCGACTGAGCCTTTAAATTTTGTTTTAACAACGGCCCGCAAAGGAGTGCCATCGGCAGCAAAGAGTTTGAATTCAATAGACATCTCCAGCAAGCTTCCTTTAAAGAGCAATGTTCCCCAACCAATCATAACATAGTTGGGCTTGTGTTCATCTCCGTTGTAATCGAAGACAATTTTTTTGAACTTTTCAAGGTCATCGATAATGCCGTCTCCAGAGGAGTCTTCTTGCCCTTTAATAACACCGGTTCGATCAAAAAGAAATTCTATTTCGAAATCTTCCGGAGTGGTTCGGACAAATTTTGGCATACTGGCACTGCTACCTTGCCCTTGCGCTTCGGCATATTCTACTTTGTATTTGAATGTGTATTTTTCTGGATTCAAAAGTGTAGAAAACTCACCATCACCAACTTTCTCGGTAAATTTTTCGTCTTTATACCCAGTAACTTTCAGTTTTTTTAACTCACCGGTACTCATCATCGTTCTTTTTTACGTTGTTCTATTCGAGCGATTTGTTCCAAGCACATTTCAATTACGTTAGCTTCTTTACCACCCGACTGTTTGTCTTGTGAAGCATTGGTTTGCCCAGCATCGTTGACGTTAATTTTGATGTGCAGTTCTTTAATTTCGATAGGCATATTACACGAGTGTAAAATAGTTATAGGCCAATTCTATGGTTTCTATGGCAATCTTGCTTTCTTCGGCATTGAGGTCACTCACATTCCATTTTACCGGATAGGCGTGAACCACATTCCAAGTTACGAGAGGTTCGTGTTCTTCATTAAGCAATTTCACGGTAAGGTCGATGGGTTGAAACTGAAAACTTTCGATAGCATCTCTACACCAATCGATAAGTTTGGAATCTTTTACCATTCCTCGCTTTAGTACCAGATT
>JAGQZA010000065.1 GCA_020435805.1 Flavobacteriaceae bacterium | reverse complement strand
ATATTCGGCAACTTCTCTTCCTTGGTCGGTTCCTACAAAGGCATCAAATGTCCAGTGAATTCCGCCATAGACTCTTGAAATAGCGGCTTCTTCAGCCCACGCCCTTACAAGAGCAGCTCTATCTGGAAATATATATGCGAGTACTTCAGACCCGGCGGCAGAGAACACACTATGTCCAGAAGTATAACTTGGAAAATTTGGGGTACCCGCTATGGTTTGGAAGTTGTCGATCATTTGTATGGGTCTAGGATAATGATAGTAGTATTTTGCATCCCAACAACTAATGCCACCATCTTCCATGGCCATATTTAAATAAGCCATGGTTCTTGCAGTGCGTAAGGGATTAAACTTGTCTTCTACAATAAATTCTTTCGCAATTCTATTCCAATGTCCCGGTGGCGTATAAGTGCCTAATCCGTCTTGCCAAAAGTTGGCAATGGCTCGCCATTCATCTGTCATATTGTTTGCATAATCTTCAAGTATTTCAATATCTTGCTGAAACGCTTGTGAATTTAATTGAGGAGGAACCGGAGGTCTTACGGCTTCGATATTAGGCACACTCCATGTTTTTACTTTTCCAAAAAGAGGTGTTAATCCTACAGGCCTTGGTGGAATTTCAAGATTTTCCCAAGCCCATCCAAATCTAGCATAGGCTGCTGCTTTAATAGAATCGGATACTGCTTTTGGTGTTTGGGCTTTTTTCATGCCGTCGTTAGCGGCTCTTTCCAGAGCAATACCTGCAATAGCGTTTCCTATTGCAACGCCTGCATTAATATCACTTTGCACATTACTCCCGGATAGAATGAGGCTCTCTTGAAATTCTTGTTCCAATTGCTCTAAATAGTCTTTTTCTAGTGGAAACATAGCCGAAAGAATCATTTTTGAGGCTCGTCCTACCACCGCTCCATCGGAAGGGTAAGAGGGTATATTATTATCGGGATATGCAGCGGAGATGCTTGCATCTTGTTTATAAGGGGCTGCTCTATTGTACTGAAATTTATAGTTCCAAGCGGTAATTAATCCATCAAATTGAGCAACCGACAAATAGGCCAGCATTCTAGAAGCATAGGGAGGATGTGCAAAAGGGAATGCCGGTGGTCCTGCCGGATTGTTGGGGTCTGGCAACGTATAGGTGCCATCGGGATTAGGGCCCGGAATTAAATTGTATTTTGCAACTAGCTCCAATGCTATTTCATTCCATCGAAGTAAAGGATTGTTTGTCCAATAGTTAATGCGATCTCTTTGCTCTCCGGTAATATTGCTTGTTCTGTTTTTTACATCGGCTAATTCTGCTTGGTATTCATTTGAAGTAACACTTGCAGGGGCATCGATAGTAATTTGATTACTTGAGGCTACCAACACAGGAGTCCAGGTTCCTCCATCTTCATCTACTGATGAAAAGGTGGTACTTTCATATTCTAAATACGTTGGTAAATCCTTTTCACACGAAGCAATAACAATCACTAGTGCTACTGTTAAAAAATAGGTGCTAATTTTTAAGACTTTATTCTTCATGATTTTTCTTTTTAAATGAAAATTGATACGTAAGGCCTACTCCTGTATTATTCATTTTGGCGGTATTTTGCCCTTCTATTACTCTTGAATGATACACCACTGCACCAAAACCACTATTAGGTAAATAATATTGTAAATTAAGCCCAACCCTGTCTGTTTTTACTCTATTGGTGGGTTGCGCAGCATTATAGGCTCTTATGTCATCGCCACTGGTAGATTTAAGCCCGGAATAATTTACTTCTGCCTTTAGGGATTTCTTAAAAAACCAAGCACCAAAAACACCTTCATAATTCCACGCATTAGGGACATCCATCCAGGCGGTGTAGTAACTACCATCGTTATAATAGTAATTTCTTTCAGCCTCGGTATAGCCCCTCCATAAATGTGCTACTGAAGTTCGAAAATATATTCCTGAATTTGTAGTGAACTGAACAATCCCCCTCGCTGAAACCTCCGGAGCACCATGCCCTAAGCTATACGGCATATAGTCTGAAAGATAATTACTAATAGGGGTAGAGAATCCTGCAGAAGCTAGTAAAGAAAGCTCACCTATGGAGAAATTTCCTTTATATGCTTCATATTTGGCGGCAATCATTACGTCTTGAAACCCACTAGCGCCCGTAAATTTTCCGCCATTGGGTTGTGTGGAACGGGTCATTACATAAGGAACTCCGGCATAAATATCCAGATTTTCGAGCAAACCATAGGCAACCATTGTAGCCGTTGTATAGCGATGAACCGTGGCAATGGTCTGGTTTTCCCTTAGTTTTTTACCTTCCCAGTATTCATCAAAACCACCTATATCGGTACTGAATAATATGCAGATATTACTTTTACGCATCATTAATGCATCACTCGGACTTTGGGCTAGTACCGGAAGATGAGCCCATAGTATCATCAAAAAAAGAAGAGTGCAAGAAAAGGGGTGTTTTATTCGCTTTGAAAAAACGTCTCTAAAAAGCATCATTTTGGTTAGTTGTAAAGTTTAGTATTGCAAAACTATGCTTTCAACGTATGGGAAAAAGATAATAAAAGATTAATAAGATTAATTGTAAGTTAAATCCTGGGATATATACTTAATTGGGCATTTGATTTTTAATTTACAGGGATCTAATAACCCTTAAATTGTGTTGGCTGAAGATGATATTGTTTTTTGAAGTTACGGTTTTTCTTTTGCAAAATACAGGGCTTTAATGATTGGTTTGGTGTAGGGAGGTTTTATTGTCACTTAGTAAATTTTTCAAAAGCTACTCCATTGAATATATAGGCTCCGTTTTCGTGGGTTCCCAGCCATAGCGTCCCTTTATGGTCTTTGTAAATACTGAATAAGGTAATGTCTTGTGAATTCTCTTGCACTTTATACTGTGTCACTTTGGTGCCGTCATATTTCCAAACCCCATCCCGATAGGTAACAAACCATATATTATTTTGGTTATCTATAACGGTGGACAGATATTCGTCTAAATTACTCTCCTTTTTACCATCCAGCCCACCAATGCTTTTGTGCCTTGTATAAAATTGATTGCTTTTTACGGTTGCGCTGTCATAGATACTGTAGCGATATTCGGTATTGAACCAAAAGTCGCCATGTTTGTCTTCGGCCATGGAACGCACTCCATTTGCCCCTTCGTTACGAAATTCGGTAACATCTTCTTCTGTAATCCATTGAAATGATGTGCCATTATAGCGGCACACCCCAACAGGATTGGTGCCAAACCAAATGTTTCCGTTACGGTCTTTATAAATACAGTAGATTCCGAAAGGAAGGGGAAGGTTTGGGGGGGCAGGCAACTGTAATTCATGTAAGGTAATGCCATCATACAGATATACTTTATTTTCAATTTCATACGAATGCCTAAACCATAAATCTGTGGATTTAAGTTGCCAATCATTATCGGGGGTTGCTGTTAGAGTAGTAAATGATTGTCCATCAAATTTAGTTATGGTGGTGTTTGGATGACAGCTTGTAAAGTAGATATTACCCAAAGTATCTTCCTTAATTTCATCAATTCGGTTGCTAGGTAAGCCGTGTTTTGTGGTATAATTTAGTAACGACTTTCCATTGTATAGATATACTCCCGTTTCCCAACTTCCGAACCAATAATTATTTTGTTTGTCCTGATATATGACCATGATATTTTTGCCAAGTGCTGTCACTGTATCGGCTTTTGCTGTGTGGGCCAATTTAACTTGTTCTTTGGTGGTCTGTCCGTTGCATGCTGTAAATAAAACCAATAAGCTGAAAAAGGAAATTAGGTTCAATTTTGGGGACATATGTTTGAAGTTGCTTTTCAATAAGGCTTATTTTTTCAATGTTTTTAGTTTTTCCTTTCTTCCAATTTCAAATATAGCTTGCATTATAAATTATGAATAAACCCAATAAAAAAGCAAAAGGAGAGATTAGTCGAAAATAAATTGGCTTAAGAATATCTGCACTTTTCATTGAAAAATGATGATGTGCCTTTCTAGGGACAAAATAAAGTACAAGCGAAGTTATAAGCATTATCCAACCAAATATTAAAAATGTATAGGGAAACTTGGAAAATCCTGAGCATATAATTAATGCTATTGCCGGAATTAGTCGGATCGTTATTTCAGCATAATTTATAAAATTTGTACTTCCGGCTTTTCTTAGTATTTCTCTTGCTTTATTGGGGTAAAACAGCATTAAAAACCCACTAAAAATAATAAATAACCCAAAAATTATTACAATCCATTTGGCAATTTCTATCATCATACTATTAAGGAAATTAGTTTAAATAATGTACAACCTGAAACAAGTTCTCATTTATTAAGCTTCTCCCAACTTATTTATAGTTCTTATTCCTTTTTATTGTTCTAAATCATTTGAAAATAAGCGGTTTGCAACTAGGTACTAATACATAAATTACAGTTCATTACTCTTTTCCTCCTGCCCGGTCATCATAAGGTAAGCTTTTAGAAAACCGTCTAAATCGCCATCCAACACCGCATCGGTATTTCCCGTTTCGTGTTGGGTACGTACATCCTTAATTAATTTGTAGGGGTGTAGAACGTAATTGCGAATCTGGCTTCCCCATTCAATGGCCATTTTACCTGCTTCAATCTCGTCGCGTTGGGCCTGTTGTTTACGGAGTTCGATTTCATACAATTGCGACTTCAGCATTTGCATGGCCTTTTCACGGTTTTCTAACTGTGAGCGAGTTTCGCTGTTGTGAATGATAATTCCGCTGGGGTGGTGGGTTAAAATGGCTTTTGTTTCTACTTTATTTACATTTTGCCCTCCGGCGCCACTACTTCGGGCAAAGTCCCAAGAAATATCTGCAGGATTAATATCAATTTCAATGCTGTCATCGGCTAATGGATAGACATAAACACTTACAAAACTGGTGTGTCGCTTTGCGTTACTGTCAAAAGGAGAAATTCGTACCAAGCGATGTACTCCATTTTCCCCTTTTAACCAACCGAAGGCAAACTCGCCATCAATTTCGAGGGTCACGGTTTTTACCCCGGCCACATCTCCCGGCTGGAAGTTGAGCTCTTTTACTTTGTAATCGTTCTTTTCGGCCCACATGAGGTACATACGCATGAGCATACTCGCCCAGTCACAACTTTCGGTACCGCCGGCACCGGCTGTAATTTGCAAGACGGCAGAAAGGTCGTCTCCTTCACTACTCAACATATTACGGAATTCGAGTGCTTCTACAGCTTCCTCTGCCTTTTCAAACGCCGTATCTACCTGTTCTTGGGTGCCTTCATCTTCCTTGTAAAACTCAAAAAGTATTTCTGCTTCTTCAGTCAATGAGACTGCTTTTTCATAATCTTCTACCCATTTTTTTTCGGTGCGAAGTTGTTTCATAAAAGCCTCTGCTTCTTGAGGTTTGTTCCAAAAATTGGGGTCGAAGGTTTTTTCTTCGTCGTTTGCGATGGTAATTTTCTTGCCATCTACGTCAAAGATACCTCCTTAACGCATCCAGGCGATTTCTGAGATCTTTTAGCTGATCGATAGTGGTCATAAGGGATAGAATTTTTTACAAAAATAGGATTAAACACCACAAGCCGAAACACTTTCAAAGAAATTTAATAGATTTATCCTGTAAAACTTTGGGAGACAATTTTATGAAAAAGATAGTATTCGCTCTTATTTTCACCTTCGGAACAATTTGTATTCAAGCACAGTTTTTGGAAGGAAAGAAAAATGTTCAACAATTTAATGGTTTTTTTAATTTTCATTATGTTGAAAATGAAGGAGCTATCTACCTCGAAATTCCTTCAACAAAATTAAATGAAGAGTTTTTATATGTGCATTCACTTAGAACAGGTTTAGGTTCTAATGATATTGGTTTGGACCGTGGACAATTAGGAGGGGGAGAGTTGGTGAAATTTATTAAAAGCGGAAATAAGATATTATTACTACAACCTAATCTTAGTTACCGTGCTAATACAGAAAACAATCTCGAAAAGCGCTCTATTGATGAAGCTTTTACAAGGTCTGTATTATATGGTTTCGAAATAAAGGAAACCAAAAAAGATATCTTTTTAATAGATCTTTCGCCATTTCTTTTGGAAGATACCCATAATGTGATACGTACCTTAAAGCAAAATAAACAAGGCGCTTATAAACTTGATAAATCTCGGAATACACTCTGGATGGAGCGCACCAAAGCTTTCCCAAAAAATGTAGAGTTTGAAGCATTGTTAACTTATGTGGGAGATTCTACTGGTTGGAATTTACGTAGTGTGGCACCCAATTCGCAAAGTATTTCAGTAATACAGCATCATAGCTTTGTTGAACTTCCAGAAATAGGTTACAAAACAAGAGTTTTTGACCCTCGATGTGGGTCTTACCCTAAGACCTATATGGATTACGCTGCCCCAATTCAGGAGCCTATAACCAAACAATTTATTACGCGCCATCGCCTTGAAAAGAAAGATCCAACAGCTAATGTAAGTGAAGCAAAAGAGCCTATCATTTATTACTTAGATCCTGGCACTCCAGAGCCTGTTCGCTCTGCCTTGTTAGAGGGTGCGCGATGGTGGAACCAAGCCTTTGAAGCTATTGGGTACAAAGACGCATTTCAGGTTACCATGCTTCCTGATGATGCAGACCCTATGGACGTTCGTTACAATGTAATACAATGGGTGCATCGATCTACTCGTGGTTGGAGTTATGGTGCTACAATTAATGATCCAAGAACAGGAGAGATTATAAAAGGACATGTAAGTTTAGGGAGTTTGCGTATTCGGCAGGATTTTATGATAGCACAAGCACTACTTAACAAACCGTTTGAAACAAATAATAGTAATTACCAACCAATGCTAGACATGGCACTGGCACGTATAAGGCAATTATCAGCGCACGAGGTAGGACATACACTTGGATTTGCTCATAATTTTGCAGCTAGTGCTAATAATAGAGCTAGTGTAATGGATTATCCGCACCCTACACTTCAATTGGTAAATGGGCAAGTAAGTTTAACCAATGCTTATGCTATAGGAATAGGTGCGTGGGATAAAGTTACTGTAGCGTATAGTTATGGTGATGCTACCAATGGCGATGAAAAAACGTATTTAAAAGAGTTGTTGGAAGATGCTTTTGCAAATGGATTACGTTATATAACCGATAGTGATGCCCGGGCAAGTGGAGGTGCTCACGGTAAAGCTCATTTGTGGGATAATGGCGAAAGTGCTTCGGAAGAATTGGAGAATATTCTGAAGATAAGAGAGGTTGCCATTACTAATTTTTCGGAAGATAACATTCGCACGGGAGAGCCTTTTTCAGTATTGGAGGATGTATTTGTGCCCCTGTATTTTCTACATCGCTATCAAACTGAAGCAGCAGTAAAACTGGTAGGAGGGATGGATTATGATTACTTGGTAAAGGATTATGCAGGCGTCCAACACAAAACACTTCCCAAAAACGAACAGCAAAAAGCATTAGCTTCAGTTTTAAAAACGCTTTCTGTAAAAAACCTAAGTATTCCAGAAAAGCAATTACAGTTATTTCCGCCTCGTGCCTTTGGCTATAATAGAACACGTGAATCTTTTAAAAGTGATATGGGTGTGGCTTTTGATGCCTTGGGAACGGCCGCCACTGCTAGTGATATGACCTTAAAACTTTTGTTGCATCCTGAAAGAGCTAACCGCTTAATTCAGCAAAAAGCATTGCAGCCAACTAATTTAGGATTTGAAGATGTTTTAGATGAATTAGTCACTGCTATTTTTGAGGAGGAAACTACTACTCCTTATGAGAAGGAAGTACAACATGTTATTCAGTATAGAGTGCTTCAGCAATTATTCATATTGGCTTTAAGCAATGATGCTTTACCTCAAGTAAAAGGGAATGCACGCGAAGCTATTGAAGAGATAACTTCAGAATTGAAAAGAGATAAAACTTCTTTTGCCAAACAATTACTACTTGAGATTGAGACTTTTGAAGACAATCCTGAAGAATTTAAACAAACTGAAGTCCTAAAAATTCCAGACGGAAGCCCCATAGGAAGTTTTCAATGTGATATGGGATTTTAGAACGGACTTTGCGTAAATTAGCACTGTTAAATTAAACACCTCACCTATGAAAAAACTACTTCTTTTAGTATGGCTCTTTACGATAACTTCTGGTTTTACTCAAAACGATGAAGCCTATGTTGACCAATTAACAAATGAATTTACTAGTAAATTAAAGGAACGTGGAATTCCTTCTTTTTTTGCCACAAAACATTACTGCTCTGGAACTATTGAAATGTTTATTATAGATGGAAAAATGTGTACTACACGTGATACTTATTATGAAGTATATATCTTTTGGGAAGAGACTGATGGAACTCCGTTTGTAAAGAAAATTGATAATTGTGGTTTGTTTCAATCTATAGAATTACCTAACAATGAAGTTTTATATCTAGCTTTTGAAAATCTATACACTATTGAAAATGAAGAAGTAAAACCTTATAAATCTGAAACCTATACGGGACAACCCGAACTGCGTAAAGAAGTACAACCTTGTTTTAGAAGCTTTACATTTAAAAGTTTAGAAGATGTAGTTACAAAGAGCTTTAACTTATTTGATATTAGCAATGACTCTGACGGGAAGAACTTAAACTACGATTATAATAATGCTCTGAGTTTGGTAATTGTAAACAATTTTACAGAAGAGACTTTACAATCACTCACTTTTACAAGGCAATAGAAAACAATCATTAATAAATGATTATAGATTTACGAAGCGATACCGTTACCAAGCCTACCCCAAAAATGCTTGAAGCTATGTTTACAGCTCAAGTAGGAGACGATGTATATAAAGAAGACCCCACAGTAAACGAATTGGAACAACGAGTTGCTACAATGTTTGGAGCGGAAGAAGCGTTATTTTTCCCTACAGGAAGTATGGCTAATCAAGCAGCTGTAAAATTACACACTCAACCCGGTGAACAGTTAATTTGCCATGAGTGGGCACATGTATATAATTATGAAGGAGGAGGTGTTTCATTTAATAGTGGGGTTTCTTGTAAGTTGATAGGCGGTGAACGAGGCTTAGTTGATGCTAAAACTGTGGAGGCAGCTATCAATCCTCCCGATTTTTATCATAGTCCGTTAACCTCTTTGGTGTGTATCGAAAATACGACCAATAAAGGAGGTGGTGCCTGCTATAATTTTGAAACCCTTAAAGAAATAAAGGAAGTTTGTAATAATTATGGATTGAGGTATCACCTTGATGGTGCTCGTTTATGGAATGCCCTTGTGGAAAGAAACGAAGACCCAAAACCCTATGGGGCTTTGTTTGATACCATTTCGCTGTGTTTTAGTAAAGGATTGGGAACGCCTTTGGGGACTGTTTTGATTGGAACTAACGAGGCCATGAAAAATGCCATGCGTGTGCGAAAAGTATTGGGTGGAGGTATGCGCCAAGTAGGATATGTGGCGGCCGCCGGATTATACGCCTTGGAGCATCATTTAGATAGATTGAAAGAGGATCATGTGAGAGCAAAGGAAATTGCAGAAACGCTTTCAACGTTAGATTACATCCATAAAGTAGAACCCACCGAAACGAATATTGTTATCTTTTATTTGAAGGAGTCTGTTTCAGAAAAAGCATTTCTAAAAGATTTAGAAACGAAACATGTCAAAATAAGTAGTATGGGACAAGGAAAACTTCGTATTGTGACGCATCTAGATTACACGCAAGAAATGCACGAACAATTTTTGCATATTCTTCAAAATTATCACATATAAAAAAAGTCCCTCTTGAGGGACTTTTTATAAAGAGAAAAAGATTATTCTACTTCTTTTACATCTGCCCCAGGAGCATTTTTTTGTACCGAAGCGATACCGTTTTTCATTCCGCTTTCATCAGCGTACATTTGACTACTTCCTACAATTTGCCCGTTAGTAGATTTTAGATTGAAGTGAAACTTACCGTTTTTTGCTGTTTTTGTTTCCCAGCATTTTTCATCACCACAATTTTTCTTAACAGATTCAATACCGTTTAAAGCAGAAGCTTTGGAGGCATACATTTGGCTGGATAAAATAACCTGACCATTTCCAGCTTTTAAAACAAAGTGATATTGGTCTCCACTTTTCTTTAATTCAAACATATTTTAGATTTTATGATTACACATTAAGTTTATTGCTTAAATATCGAACTTTTTTTTTATTAATACAACCCATTTTGTAGTTGATTAACGTTCCTTTATTTAAATAGATCTAATCCCGGAATATTTGGCATTCCCTCTTTTGCTACCGCCGCTATTTCAGCTTCGTGAATTTTGGTTGCTTTTTCTATCGCTTTATTTAGTGTAAGAATGAGATAATCTTCCAGTTGTTCTTTATCACCTAAAAGGGTATCATCAATAGTGATTGATTTAATTTCACGATTTGCAGTTATTGTAATAGTTACTAATCCATCGGTACTTTTCTCATCTAAGAGTACTGTATTGAGACGTTGTTTTGTAGCTTCTACTTTGGCTTGGGTTTCTTTTAATTTACCCATCATTCCCATAATATCTCCAAACATATTTTTAAGTTTAAGTTGATAATTACAAATTTACTACTTTAGGGTTTTAATAAATACTATTTTTCAGATGAAAATTTATCCCCATATATTGTTGATAAGCCTTATTTTTGCAGCTTCTTGTAAAAATTCAGAAACGTCAAAAAATACTATGGATATTCTTCCGCCACAAGTAGAAAAGAAAGAAAAGCATCTCGAAATTCACGGCGATGTTCGTATAGATAATTATTATTGGTTAAACGACAGAGAAAATGAAGAAGTGATTGATTATCTGGAGCGTGAAAATGATTATTACAATAAGATGACGGCGCATACCAAAGACTTTCAGAATCTATTGTTTGAAGAGATGAAAGGCCGCATTAAAGAAGATGATGCTTCTGTTCCTTACTTCTATAATGGGTATTACTATATTACACGTTATGAAACCGGAAAGGATTACCCCATTCACTCCCGAAAAAAAGGATCTCTGGACGCTCCTGAGGAAATTATGTTCAATGTAAACGATATGGCTCAAGACTATGCCTATTATAGTTTGAGGGGAGTTACGGTAAGCCCGGACAACCAATGGGCTGCTTTTGGAGTGGATACGTTAAGCCGAAGAAAATACACTCTTTTTGTAAAGAATCTAGCGACGGGTGAAATTCTGAAAGACGAAATCCCCAATACCACCGGAAGTGCCACTTGGGCCAATGATAATAAAACGTTATTCTATACCCGAAAAGATGAACAAACCCTTAGGGCAGACCGTATTTACAGACATAGTGTAGGAGAAAACCCTGATAACGATGTTTTGGTTTTTACCGAAACCGACGAAACATTCGATACGTTTATCTATAAAACCAAGTCTGAAAAATTTTTGGTCATAGGTAGTACGAGTACTTTAACCTCCGAATATCAAATACTGGATGCCAATACTCCATTGGGGACGTTTAAAATTTTTCAACCCCGTGTTCCGGGCATGGAATACACCATTTCTCATTTCGAAAATAATTTCTACATCGTCACTAATAAAGATGAAGCTA
>JAGQZA010000064.1 GCA_020435805.1 Flavobacteriaceae bacterium | reverse complement strand
CATAACGCATTCTCCCCAACGCAGTATTAATACTCACGCCGGTTTGCTCACTAATTTCCTTGAAACTCATATCACGATACATACGCATCATCAACACTTCTTTTTGATCTTCGGGAAGTTCTTCAATTAATTTCCTCACATCCTCTTCCACTTGTCCTTTAATAATTTGTCTTTCAGCATTTAAAGCACCATCACTTAAAACTGAGAAAATATTAAAGTCATCATTGTTTTCGAATTTGGGCATACGGTTATTCTTTCGGAAGTGATCAATTACCAAATTATGGGCAATACGCATCACCCAAGGCAAAAATTTCCCTTCTTCATTATAGGCACCCCGTTTAAGGGTTTTTATCACTTTAATAAAGGTATCTTGAAATATATCTTCGGCAACGTCTTTATCATACACTTTAGAGTAGATAAAACGAAAAACTTTGTCTTTGTGGCGGGTAATTAATTCACACAGTGCAGCTTCGTTACCCTTAATGTAATCGCTAACCAATAGCGCATCACAACTTGTGCTTTGTTTCATATCCATACTTTTTAATAAATAAACAACTATTTGGTTTTTGGTTGTCTAGTGATTCTGTTTATTTAAAAGTAATGGTATGCTATAGGCAACGGTTTTGTGTTACTGGAGGTAAATATAACAACAAAGATTTTACAAAAACAAAAAAAAGTAGGTTTTTTCGTGAATGATACTGTTAAAATTCAAATAATACTGTTAAAAAAGCCCAATAAATACAATAGGTCATTAAAGGATTCGTTCCAAAAATCTTTATAAGTATCTCTCTTATTTTTCTGAATCGTAAATAGTATCTTTGCAAAAATTCTGAAAAAATCATTACTCCCCTTGGTAGAAGTTACTACAGATCTTAAAAAAAATATCCTTATTCAAGGGGCAAAACTGCATAATTTAAAAAACATTACTGTAGCAATTCCACGGAATAAATTAGTGGTAATAACAGGACTTTCGGGTAGCGGAAAATCCAGTTTGGCTTTTGATACGCTGTATGCCGAAGGACAGCGTCGTTACGTTGAAAGTTTATCGTCCTATGCAAGACAGTTTTTGGGAAGGCTGGACAAACCCAAAGTGGATGCCATTAAAGGAATTGCCCCGGCCATTGCCATCGAGCAAAAAGTAAATGCCACCAATCCGCGCTCCACAGTAGGCACTTCCACTGAAATTTATGATTATCTAAAACTGCTGTATACCCGCATTGGAAAGACCTACTCCCCTGTTTCGGGTGACATGGTTAAAAAAGATTCTGTAACCGATGTGGTGGAATATATAAAAACCCTTCCCGAAGAAGAAAAATTACTCCTCCTTGCTCCTATTCATCTTGAAGAAGGGAGAACCATGGAAAATAAATTGCAAACCTTAGCGCAACAGGGCTATGCAAGAGTGAAAATGGAAGGGAATGTAGTTCGAATGGATGAATTGAAAGGAACAACTTTTCCGAAGGAAATGCAATTGGTCATCGACCGAATTATCACCAAAAATGATGAAGATTTTTACAATCGATTGGGCGATGCCCTAGGAATTGCCTTTTTTGAAGGAAAAGGAGAATTATACATTGAACACCTTTCCAATGGAACAATAAAAGAATTTAACAATCGATTTGAAGCTGATGGAATTACTTTCTTAGAACCTAATGTTCACCTCTTCAGTTTTAATAATCCCTATGGAGCATGTCCAACCTGTGAAGGCTATGGCGATGTGATTGGGATTGATGAAGATTTGGTGATTCCCAATACAGGATTATCCATTTATGAAAACGCTATTTTCCCTTGGCGCGGTGAAAGTATGGGGTGGTATCGAGACACACTTGTAAACAATGCCTATAAATTTGATTTTCCTATTCACAAACCTTGGTTTCAGCTTACCGAAGAACAACAAAAACTGGTTTGGGAAGGGAATCAATATTTTGAAGGTCTCAATGATTTCTTCACTTTTTTAGAATCAAAAAGCTATAAAATCCAAAACAGAGTCATGCTTTCCCGTTATCGCGGAAAAACAAAATGTACAACCTGTAAAGGAAAAAGACTCCGTCCCGAGGCGAGTTATGTTAAAATCAGCGGAAAATCCTTGCCAGAATTGGTTGAGCTTCCCTTAGATCAAGTAGCCGATTTCTTCAAAAATATTGCTTTAAACGACTACGAACAAAAAGTAGCCAAGCGATTATTGCTTGAAATTAATAATCGACTTCGATTTTTAATGGATGTAGGCCTAAGCTACCTTACTTTAAATAGAAAAAGCAATACCCTTTCCGGCGGGGAATCACAGCGTATTAATTTGGCTACTTCCTTGGGTAGTAGCTTGGTAGGCTCTATGTATATTCTCGATGAACCCAGTATTGGCTTGCATCCCAAGGATACGGAACGACTCATTGGAGTGTTGAAATCACTTCGCGATTTAGGAAATACGGTAATTGTTGTGGAACATGACGAAGAAATCATGAAAGCTGCCGATGCCATTATTGATATTGGCCCCGAAGCAGGTACCTTTGGTGGCGAAATTGTAGCAGAAGGTACGTTTGAAGAAATTCTGAAGAGCGATTCACTCACCGCAAAATACCTGAATGGCGATTTACAAATTGAAGTGCCCAAAAAACGTCGTACTTCAAAATCTGCCATTGAAATTATTGGGGCTCGGCAAAATAATTTAAAGAACATTGATGTTCGTTTTCCGCTGGGAGTTTTCTCTGCTGTGACTGGGGTTTCAGGAAGTGGAAAAAGTACGTTGGTAAAAAAGATACTCTACCCTGCTTTGCTTCGGGAAATAGGTGGTTATGGGGAAAAACCCGGACAATTTTCAGAATTGAAAGGCAACTTCA
This sequence comes from Flavobacteriaceae bacterium, assembly GCA_020435805.1. Classification (GTDB taxonomy): domain Bacteria; phylum Bacteroidota; class Bacteroidia; order Flavobacteriales; family Flavobacteriaceae; genus Halomarinibacterium. Next base: position 8,934 of record JAGQZA010000064.1, on the reverse strand, counting down.
GCAGTATTAAAAGTGTAGAGTTTATCGATCAAAATCCTATTGGCCGCTCCAGTAGGTCCAATCCGGTAACCTATATTAAAGCATACGATGACATTCGCAATTTATTTGCATCACAAAAATTAAGTGACATTCGTGGTTATCAAGCCAAACACTTCAGTTTTAATGTGGACGGGGGACGCTGTGAAACCTGTAAAGGCGAAGGCGAAGTTACCATAGAAATGCAATTTATGGCCGATGTACATTTGGAGTGTGATACCTGTGGTGGAAAACGTTTCAAAAAAGAGGTGCTGGAAGTAACTTTTCATGAAAAAAACATTTATGATGTGTTATCCATGACTGTGGATGATGCTATTGCCTTTTTTTCATTACACAACGAAACCAAAATTACCAATAAGCTGCAACCACTTCAAGATGTAGGCTTGGGGTATGTACAATTAGGACAAAGTTCCTCGACCCTTTCCGGTGGCGAGGCGCAACGGATTAAATTAGCCTCTTTCTTAATAAAAGGGGAAACCAAAGACAAAGCGCTCTTTATTTTTGACGAACCCACTACAGGGCTTCATTTTCACGATATCCAAAAATTATTAGCTTCCTTTTATGCGCTTTTGGACAAAGGTCATACAGTCATTGTGGTAGAACACAATTTGGACTTAATTAAGTGTGCAGATCACATTATCGACTTAGGCATGGAAGGTGGTGAAAAGGGTGGCGAAGTAATCGCCCAAGGTACTCCCGAAGAAATCATAAAAAACACAAAATCATTTACTGCCAGTTATTTAAAGGAAAAGATTTAGTATTTTTATACAAACCACAAACTGGGGAGTTATGAAAACTATTATTTCTTTTTTCGTTTTTTTATTTTCTTCATTTTTATTTTCTCAAGAATATATTCCTATGCTAGAGCAAGGCAATGTATGGAATATCATAAATTATGATGCCTTGGGAAATACCTATTTTAATTATACTAGAAGCATCACGGGTACTACTATAATTAATGGAAAAACCTATTCAATTATTTCAAATGTTCAGTGTCCTTTGCGTGAAGAAGGTGGCAAAGTATATGGGTTGCCAGAAGGAGGTAATGAAGAAATAGTATTAATGGACTTTACTTTGCAAACAGATGATATATTTATTTACCCGGTAGATTATGGCCCATGTTTTGCAAATTGGACAATGCTAAATCCAAATTTAACTGTTATAAATAGAACGGTTGAATTTATTGCGGGAATGGATAGAATAGTGATTGAACTAGATAATGGTGAATCTTGGGTTGAAGGAGTTGGAAGTACTGCCGCATTATTTCCTGGAGGTTTATCTGCCTGGGATATTGATTCTCGTTTAAGCTGTTTTACTTTTAATGGAGATACTTATTTTTTTAATGGTTACACTAGTTGTGCAATTTTGAGTGTGGACTCTTTCTTTAAAAACCAAATTACCCTCTACCCCAACCCCGTTACTCAAACTTCAGTTTTAAAGTTTCCCGAAGAAGCTAACATTGATGCCGTTAAAATTTATGATGTTTCGGGAAGATTGATTTCAAAGGAATCAATTAATGAAAATTACTACACTATTGAAGCTGTGAAGTATGGTTCCGGGTTGTACTTTTATCAAGTGTTTTCAGAAGGAAGCCTATTAAAGTCTGATACGTTCATTATAAAATAATTGCATTCAACTTTAAGAAACATTTAATACTTCCAAAAAACTTTGGCACACCAATTGCTATTTACATAGTAGTTACAGATTTTAGTTAACGTTCACTGTAACTACTTAAAGTAAAAATATAGTTTTTTGGTTGGTTAGTTTTTTTGAATTACCCGTCGTTTACTCTCAAAAGTTCGGCGGGTTTTTCTTTTATAGATTTTCAAACTCTTTCGAAATAGCAATAAAATAAAGGGTTTTCAATTTTGGCACGGTCGTTGGTTATTAGAAAATTGTACACAGCAACCAAAATAAAATGCAAGTACAATCTTTAAAAATCAAGATTATGAAAAACGTAACAGCAATCGTACTAGGATTATTCGCGGCGGTCTTTTCAGTAAACGCTGCCAGCGAAAACACCAATCATTATTATGGAAACTACAATGGCCAATCCTACATTTTCGTAGAAGGAGGCGTTGAATTTTCAGTATTCCCAGATGGTCAATTCGACTTTGTGTATGTGGGTCACTCTCAAGGAAGTTCCGTTAACGTAAGCATCAATACCCCAAATGTAAATATCTCCTACAACTCGGGATATAATTACGATGCTTTTGTACAGTATGATGATTACGGTGCCGTAATACAAGTGGAAGAAGTTCCAATTTATTATGATCAATTTGGACGTATTGTTCAAGCGGGTAGCGTAGAAATTCGCTACACAGACAGACGTATTGTTCGTGTAGGAGGGTTGCACGTGTATTATAATAACTATGGGTATTTTTCACATTGCACCGGTTACATAAGCCCTTGGTACACCACCTATGTGTATCGTCCTTGGCACGTGTATTATGCAAGACCATTTTATACCCATTGTGTAGTGTATGATTACCCATATAGAAGATATTACAATCCTCATCGTTATGCATATACATACCATAAAAATCACTATCATAGAGGTCATAAATACTATACCAATGGAAGAAGAGATTTTGCTCGTGTAGGAAGTAGAGTTCATTATAAAGATGGTAGAACAGCAGTTAACAGAGATTATAATCCAAGCCGAAGAAATACTGCCGTGAGTTATACTGATAGAGATAATAAAATTGGTCGAAATGATTATACAAATACCAGACCCTCAAATTCCGGTAATACTACAAAAGGGAAGCCTAGTAATTACTCCAATAGTAATACTAACAGTACCTCAAATAGCAAAGGACGCCCAACCACGGTAAGTAGAGGAAAACCGGTAACAGTTAATGAAACTAGTAAAGGACGGCCAACCACAGTAACTAGAGGAAAGCCTGTAACGGCTAATGAATCAAACAAAGGAAGGCCTACAACAGTAAGTAAAGGAAAACCTGCAACGTATTCAAAACCTAAGGTAGAAAGTTCCAGACCTAAAGTTACCAATAGAAGCACAAACGTTCAACGAAATACAAAATCAAATTCGCGAGTTTCAAACAACTCCAGAAAGACCACAACTTCCTCTTCCAAAGGAACGGTTCAAAAAAGAGGTCGCGGATAACAATTTTTTGGTTGGTTAGTGAGAAGCCCTTGTCGAAGCAATTGCCGAAGCAGGGGCTTCGTCTTTAAAGGGATTTCAGGAGTGTTGCCATTTTTTGTGTTAATGCGCTGCGACTATAAAGATTTATATTTTCGGTTTTTGATACAACGCTTCCCGATTTGAATTGAGTATATAAATCGTTTATTTTAGTTTTTAAAATATTCTTTTCAGTATAGGTAAAATAATCACCGGCTTGGGTTTCACTTAAAATTTCTTTCACGTCGCTCCCAATTGGTCCAAAGGCAAGTATGGGACGGCTTGAATGCAAATACTCAAAAAGTTTCCCTGGGATAATCGCACTGGTTTCAATTTTGTTCATTTCAATAAGCAATAACACTTGGGCTTTATTTTGAAACAATATAGCTTCTTCATGAGCCACATAACCAATTAAATTTAAATTTTCTGAAAGGCCATATCGTAAAATACACTGCTTTACTTCATGGGCAACCAATCCTACCAACTTCAACTCCAAATCTTCTTTGAAGCCTTTCACTTCGTGAATTAGTTCGGAAAGAACCTCCCATAAATTTTCAGGATTTCTATTGCTAAGCAGAGAACCTATATGCACTAAGCTAAATTTTTCATCTAAGGTGGTTTCTGCCCTTTCTGAAGTATCAAACCCATTGGTAATTAAATAGATGGGCTTTTTTGTAAGCTGCTGAAAATCTTTTTGAGTGGTTGGGCTGGTAACTACAATAGCGTCGGCAGCCTGAAGCACCTTTCTTTCTAATTTTTCATGTTTTTTTTGAGCAATTTTACTCAACCGAAGTGATTTATGATAATGAATGGTAGTCCAAGGATCCCGAAAATCGGCTAACCATTTAACTCCTATTCGCTGTTGCAATTGCAATCCTATTAAATGCAAGCTATGCGGTGGTCCGGTAGTTATAATGGTTTTAATATCGGTGTTTTTTGATACGTAATGTTCCAAAAAATTAACCGAAGGGGCCACCCAACCTACCCTTGCATCTGGAATGAATAAATTTCCGCGAGCATACAACAACAATTTTTCAATTACAGAGGGTTTCTTTTCATCTATAATTCCACTACTTATCTTTTTGGTCTTCTTTTTTGAAAGGAGTTTTGCGTATTTGTAGGGTTCTTTTATGGGATGATGAATGATTTCGATATCCTTGGGAACTTCATTTAACAGACTTTCATCAACAATTGGGTAATGAGGATTCTTCGGAACAAAAAGTACCGGTTCAATGCCAAAGTCTCTAAAATACTTTACAAATTTTAACCACCGTTGTACTCCGGGACCACCAGCCGGCGGCCAGTAATAGCATATAATGAGTACCTTTTTCATCCTAAGATGATTTTTGGGTATTTGCTTTTCGCCATACCTGAACTAATCCACCCAAAGCTATTAAAACAAATAATCCAAAACTTAATAGTCCAATCGTAGTTCCAGTGGCAATAACCTCGGGCTCAAATTTAAATTCCACTTTGTGAATTCCCGCCGGGATAACCATCGCCCGCAATATGTAATTGGCTCTAAAATAGGTGGCAGGTTTTCCATCGATATAGGCGTTCCATCCTTTGGGGTAATAGACTTCCGAAAAAATGGCCAATTGGTCTGTTTTTGTAGCGGTTTCGTACACCAATTTATTAGGTTTATGTTCTGTAGCATCAATAGTTGCGGTTGAGTCCCGCACAATGTTTTTGGTAGGGATTTCAGCTAAAAAATCTTTGTAAATAACGGCTGTTTTCTTGGTATCTAAACTATCCAGATGTAAAATCTCCTCGTTACTATTATTGGCAGGCAAAACATTTTCAACAAACCAAGCGGGTCCATTTACATAGGGGTTTTCCTGAGCAATAATACCTCCTTTTTTATCGGGAACAAGAATATATTTTACATTCATCATATTAAGAATATTGATATTCCCTTGATCCAAATAGAAGTCATTAATATCATTCATGCGTCTTGGCTTTGCCGCATGGTATCCTCCCAACGCATGATAAAAATAACTGGCACGTCCACTGCTAAAAGCATTTGTTGTAGCATCATAGACTCTAAAATAATCGGTATCTTTTTGAATTTGTTGATCAGCTTCGGTAACTTGAAAAGGTTGCTCCATAACCCTTTTGGAAACAAAATCATCACTATTTACGTACCTTCTATCAACGCCAACCAAATCTATTACAAGCAATAAGGCCAATGCTCCAATAGCAAACTTTTCCTTCAGTTTTTCAGAATAAACAAGCCATAAAACACCTGCCGTTAGTAACACAAAAATGAAAGTTCGAATAGCATCTACGGTAAATAGTGCTTTTCTATCGGCTCGAATAGCATCTACAAATTCCATCCCCATTTCATCAATAAAATAGGAATCGTAAGGGCTTGAGAAATTGAGCACTATAGATTTACCTATCAAAAAAAGAAGGGAAAGCCCGCCTACTATATAGGTTGTATATAGCAACGCTTTTTTCTTTTTCTCTTTGGAATGAATTCCTTTAAAAAATTGATGTAATCCTACTATCGCTATTACGGGAATTAGTAATTCTATAAGTACTTGAATGGAAGAAACCGCTCGAAACTTATTGTAAAGCGGAATGTAATTGATAAAAAACTCGGTTAAAAATTTAAAATTATCCCCCCAAGACAAGAACAAACTCAAAACGATTCCTGAAATGGCCCACCATTTAAATCGACCTCGAATAAGAAACAACGCTAAAACTGCTAAAAACAATACCACAGCACCAATATAGGCGGGTGCTGCTACAATGGGCTGTTTTCCCCAATACATAGGGATTTGATTCAATATTTGGTTTGCTTCTTCACGGGTGGCGCCCATTTTTAATAATTCATCAACGGTTTTGGAGTCCTCAGGAAAAGCTTCGGAAGTCCCTCCCCCCATAAATCGTGGTATAAAAAGATTAAAACTTTCCGCTATTCCGTAACTGTATTCGGTAATATATTCGTAATCCAAACCCTCTTTGGACACCTTTGGGGAACCATCGGGAGTAATGGATAATTCACTTTTTCCTCTCGTGGAAAGATCGGCATATTCCTTGGTGGCCAATAAATTGGTGGCGTTTAAACCTAAAGCGAGCACTACGGCAAAGACTAGAATCCCAACCGCTTTAAAATAATGTGGTAACACCTTCTTTTTATAGGCATCTATAAAATAGGCTATTCCTAAACAAACCACCAGCAGTAATAAATAATAGGTCATTTGGAAGTGATTGGCAACCAGCTCCAAGCCCATGGCAATCGTGGTAAGTAAAAATCCGTACAAATACTTCCCCCTAAAAGTGAGTATAATTCCGCTTATAACCAAAGGCATATAAGCAATGGCGTGTGCTTTTGCATTATGCCCAACTCCAATAATGATAATGAGATATGTTGAAAAACCAAAGGCTAATGCTCCCAAAAAAGCAAGTTTATAATCTACTTTCATGACCATAAACAGAATATATATTCCTATAAAATAGAGAAATAAATAATCTGCCGGACGAGGTAGAAACCGAAGTACAGAATCCACCTTTTTAATATAATTATGTGGGTACTGAGCTCCTAACTGGTATGTGGGCATCCCCCCAAAAGCACTGTTGGTCCAATAGGTTTCTTCTCCGGTTTGTTTTCGGAAATCATGTTGCTGTTTAGCCATTCCGGTGTATTGAACGATATCGCTTTGAAATAGGGTTTTTCCTTTAAGCACCGGACTGAAATACGCCAAGGCAGCAACAATAAATAAGATAATCACTACCAAATGCGGAATAAAACGCTTGAAATGAAAAGCCATAAAAGGGTTTTTAAGTACTTGGGGAAATTATAAAAAATTATGCGAAGCCGAAGAAAAACTTTACATAATTTACCAGCTACTCTATCTCTTCAAAATCAATATACTCCCCTACTTTTTTCTTTGAAGTGGGGTTTGTATGGAAAGTTTTATAATTGGCAGAAGCACGCTCTGCTTGAGAAGTTTCAGTTTGAAAGGGACTTTGTCCAAACGCATTTTCAAAACGTTGATTCACTTTTTTGGCCAAATAACGCATCAGGTAAGGTTTTGCCAACTGAAAGAGAATTTTCAGTCCAAAATATACCAAAAGGAGAATTAATATCGTTTTTAAGAAGGTCATACTACTGTCATTTATCTATCAGTAATCAAAAGTACATAATGCATTATAAAAAGTGACATTTCAACTATTAAATAAATGATAAAACTTATATCTTTGGCTTAAACCGAAATGCTATGCGCTTACTTCTTGCATTATTTTTTTTAACTCCCCTTTTTACTTTTTCGCAATACACCGATATGATTAACACCAACCAACCCGGTGGTTCACAAGGAGCATTTGCGGTGGGAAAAAAAGTGCTTCAGTTTGAGAGTGGCGTAACCCTTGGCAAAGAAAAACATAACCTATTAGCAACCGAAACCGGTATTTTTAATTGGGATTATAGTATTCGCTACGGAATTTATAAAGAAGAGCTTGAAATAAGCCTTATGGGCTCTTTCCAACGGAATAAAGTAACCTATACAGAAGGAACCGCAACCGTAGAACCTTTTTCGAACTTTAAAAGTAATACCCTAGGAGCAAAATACCTTATTTATGACCCTTACCGTAAACGAGATTTAGAAGGCCCAAACTTGTATAGCTGGAAAGCTAATAACCGTATTCAATGGGCCGATTTAATTCCTGCAATTTCAATCTATGCGGGTGCTAATTTCGACTTTGCAGATAACCCATTTCTTCCTTATAAGGAAAGTACTATAAGCCCAAAAGTAGTTCTCTCAACCCAAAACAATTTTGTGGGTAGCTTGGTGTTAGTGACCAATATTTTTGCCGATAGAATTACCACCGATTTCCCAACTTACGGATATATTGTAACCCTTACACATGCGACCAACCGATATTTCTCCATTTTTGTGGAGAACCAAGGGTTTAAGAGTGATTTTTATTCCGATCAATTAATTCGTGCAGGAGCCGCAGCCTTAATTAATCAAGACCTACATGTAGATGTATCGTTAACCAAGGGATTAAAGGATACCCCTTCCGTTTTCTACGGAAGATTGGGTGTTGCATATCGCTTAGACATGCATGCCAAAGATGAATATCTCGAAGAAAAAGGAAAAGCAGGAAGAGAATTGAAACGTGCCGAAAAAGACAAAAACAAAGCTATTAAGAAAGCACTAAAGGAAAAGAAAAAGAACAAAAAGAAACGAAAAGATAGTTTTGAAATTGAAGATGTAGAAGGAGATAATAATGATGGAATATAGCGTAATTTGCCTATGATTGAAATTTTACCTGTAGAGACACCCCAACAACTGAAAGAATTTGTAACCTTCCCTTTTCAGTTATATAAAAATAATCCATATTGGGTTCCACCGCTCATAAAAGATGAGTTGGAAACACTGGACAAAGAAAAAAACCCGGTATTTAAAAATGCGGAGGCTCATTATTATTTAGCTAAGAAAGGTGGAAAGCCTGTTGGAAGGATTGCTGTTATTATTAATCATTTGGAAGTCAATGAAATTGGCAAGAAAAAAGTTCGTTTTGGTTGGTTTGATGTAGTGGATGATATACAGGTATCTGAAGCTCTTTTAAACAAAGTTCTTGAAACAGGAAAAGCCCACAGCCTTGAATATGCCGAAGGTCCCGTTGGGTTTTCCAATATGGAAAAAGCAGGCATCTTAACTAAAGGGTTCGAAGAAATGAATACCATGATTACTTGGTATCATCATCCCTACTATGCACAACATTTTGAGCAATTAGGTTGGGAG
>JAGQZA010000063.1 GCA_020435805.1 Flavobacteriaceae bacterium | reverse complement strand
CATTTATCAATAAAAAACATACCCTTTTTTCAACTTTATTTTCTAAACCTATGGTAAAGGAAATATCATTGCACTCAAAAGTGCCCGTATTGGCATTGCACGATTTTAGAAATTAACCATGGATACTTCTACCATAGACATTGTAAAGTCTTCCGGCAATGTGGTAAAATTTTCTCTTGAAAAATTAAGAAACTCCTTGCGCAGAAGCGGGAGTGATGACAAAACCATTCAACAAATAGTAGCTATTGTTAGAGACGAATTGTATCAAGGAATTTCTACCAAAGAAATTTACAATAGAGCCTTTGCTTTATTAAAAAAGAAGAAATCCATTTTTGCCTCAAAGTATAAGTTAAAAAAGGCAATTTATGAGTTGGGGCCTACCGGGTTTCCTTTTGAAAGGTTTATTGGAGCCTTGCTACAATTTTCGGGGTATCAAGTTAAAATAGGCCAAATTTTACAAGGTAAATGCGTGAGTCATGAGGTAGATGTTGTGGCACAAAAAAATGGCCAATATATTGTTGCAGAGTGTAAATTTCATAGTGACCCAAGCCGTAAGTGCGATGTAAAAGTGCCTTTGTACATCCATTCCCGGTATCAAGATATTTTAGGGTATAACAGAAAAGAAATGCCTAATGAGGGTTGGGTGATAACCAATACACAGTTCACAAAAGATGCTCAAGATTATGGCACTTGTGCGGGGTTACATTTGTTAAGTTGGGATTATCCAAAGGGTGATGGACTTAAAGACCGCATAGACCGTTTAGGTTTATATCCCATTACCGTTTCTACATTATTAACCAATAGGGAAAAGAATTTTCTTTTAAGCAGGGATATTGTTTTGTGCCGGCAGTTATACAAAGACAATTTTTATCTGGATCATTTGGGTATTTCTGAAAAGAGAAAAGAAAAGATACTGAATGAGGTACACTTGCTATGTAATTATTAATTCATGCGGACAGTAAAAATCCATTTTTTAGGAGCATCGGGAACAGTAACGGGTTCAAAATATTTGTTAGAAACGCCAGAATTAAATATCATGATCGATTGTGGTGTTTTCCAAGGCTTAAAAGAATTACGATTGCATAACTGGGAATGTCTCCCTTTTGATGTTTCAAAACTTAATTTTGTATTGCTTACACATGGTCATTTGGACCACACCGGGTACTTGCCTAGACTCGTGCAACAAGGATTTACCGGAAAAATTTTAGGAACTGCTCCAACCTTGGATATTACTGAAATTATACTGCGCGATAGTGCAAAAATTCATGAAGAAGAAGCCGAAAAAGCAAATGAAGAAGGATATACATCACATAGCCCTGCACTTCCATTTTATACCACCGATGATGTTTTAAAAACACTCCGGTTTTTTGAAAACACCGAAAAAGATACTTGGATTCCACTTTCAGAAAATATTCAATGCAGATTTTTATACAATGGGCATATTATAGGTTCAACGTACATTGAGCTTCAAATTTTTGAGAAAACCTTTGTTTTTTCAGGGGATGTAGGAAGAAGAAACGATCCGCTTTTATTTCCGCCAGAGAAACCCCAATGGGCAGACTATCTTTTTTTGGAAAGTACCTACGGAAATAAACTTCATCCCGTAGAAAGCATTTCTGAAAAATTGGCAGCATTAATTCACAAAACCATTCACAATAGAGGAACGCTTATTATTCCCTCATTTGCAGTAGAACGATTGCAAGTGTTGATGTATTTGTTATGGAAATTGTATCAAAAAAATGCAATTCCCAAAATTCCAATATTTATCGATAGCCCTATGGGAAACAATGTAACAAGGGTTTTTGAAGAATTTATCCATTGGCATAAGCTGGATGCTTTACAAACAAAAGCCATAAAAAAGCGGATGCACATTATTACTTCTTATAAAGAAACGTGGGAAACCATAGACGATCCGCGTCCTAAAGTGGTAATTGCAGGTAGCGGAATGGTTACTGGGGGGAGGGTACTCACTTATTTAAAACAGCTTATCGATATGCCAACAACAACCCTATTATTAGTTGGTTTTCAAGCCGAGGGAACTCGGGGAAGACAATTGCTGGAGGGAGCTCACGAAATTAAATTCTTTGGTAAGTATTACCCAGTAAAAGCCTCGGTACATCATCTGGAAAGTATGTCTGCTCATGCAGACCAAGCCGATTTATTGGACTGGATAAATGAAATTAAAAATATTCCCGAAGAAGTTTTTTTAATACACGGCGAGCCCGGAGCAAGCGATGCGCTACGTGTAAAAATTCAAGATAATTTTGGCTGGAAAGTAAGCCTCCCAAAATTGTATGAAGTTGTTGAAGTAATGGTATAAATTATTGAAAAATTGACATTTATCATTTTTAATTCACCTATTTAAAATTACTTTTCTCGCTTCATTTTTTAAAAAATAATGTTATGAAAAAGTTTCTTTTTTTAGGGATAATTCCACTACTAATAAGCTGTTCTTCAACAAGATTGATTGAGCAGTGGAAAAGTCCGGAAACTCCCGTTTACGAATCAAGTAAAATATTGGTTATTGGTATAAGCTCAGATACTAACGTACGGAGAAATTTTGAAGAAATACTTTCAAAATCTTTAGAAAAAGAAGGTGTTGTTGCGGTGCGAAGTATCGATTTTTTTGAGAATGTATTTCAAGTAGAAGAAAAGACCGAAAAGGAAATGGATTTAATTGAAAAATCTCTTATTGAAGCGGGTTTCGACAGTGTTTTGTTTTCAAAAGTAACAGGTTCTGAAGATAAAGTTACCTTGCTTCAAGCGTATAATAATTTCAATAAAGATTTTTTAAACTTCAAAGAATATTACATAAGTAATCAAGAAACATACACAAAAAAGGAAAGTCAGAGTTATAAAATTTACCATACCGAAACTTCTGTATTTTGTATTTGCGCCAGTAAAGAACGAGAGCTTTTATGGAAAGGGAGCATTGACCTTGTGGCACCAGAAAAGTCGAACAAAGCCATAAAAGACTACGTTCGATTACTAATCAAATCGTTAGAAGATAACGAAGTGGTAATTGTTGAAGATTAACTACTTTAAAACCAATAGTGGGACTCTGCTTTCGTAACTAAGTTGAGGGGTATCGGTTCCGGAAAAAAGACGCTGGAAAAATGATTTTGGATGGATAAAAATAACATGCATATCTACCGGCAAAAGTTGTTCAAAACTACTCACGGCTGCGGGGGTTGGAACCCCTTCCATAGCGTGGTATTCAATGCTTGAGAATTCCTTAAATACTGAATTTTTTGGTACTTCCTTATGTGTGTCAAGCTGTAAAACCTGTAACGCAACATTCCTTCCTTTTACCATTTCGGCTATGGGGAGTAAAGCATCGGGATGAAAATCATCTTCCTCTTTTAGGGTAAATAGTAACGAAGAAAAAGTAGTGTATTTATAATTTTCAGGAATCACTAAAACAGGGATTTGTATGTTTCGTATTACCTTTAAAGTATTACTTCCAAAAATTACTTCGGCAGCACCGGTAGCACCATTGGTTCCCATAATGACCAAATCTATGTTTTTGGAGTGAATGGTTTGCTCTACTGCGTCAATAAACACATCAAAATCAAAAATTCCTTCAAAGACATAAGCTTCGGAAGCATATTTTTTGGAATATTCATTTACCAGCTCCTGTAACTGCTCTTTATTATCTGAAGCAACTGTTGCATAAATAGTACTATCCATGGCCGATGCCGTGTAAATATCGCTGGAGATAAATTCGGAAGCTTTCTGAACATTCAAAAAATAAAATTCCATTGACTTTCCTTTGAAAAACTCCAAGGCATAACAAACAGCGTTAAGCGAATTTTCCGAAAAATCGGTTGGTAACAAGATGCGTTTCATGGGTTTCAGAATTTTTATAAAGATAGTAATATATCGCCCTCTTTTGTATGATTTTACTCATAAATATAAACCCATGCGCAGCTGATATATATCATAAAAATTTCAGTTTTACAATAAGAAATTTGCAAAATATTTCTATATTTTTAGGAAATGAATCACTGTTACCATTGTGGAGATCCTTGTAACGACAGCGAGATTTTGCATAAAGAGAAAATCTTTTGCTGCCAGGGCTGTGTGACCGTTTTTGATATTTTAAACGATAATGATCTGTCGTACTATTACGATCTTGAAAAAGCACCGGGAACCTCTCCCAAAGAGATAGAAAGTAAGTACGATTTTTTGACCAATGAAGCCATTGTCAATAAACTATTAGAATTCAATGATGGAAGTACCCAAATAATTTCCTTTTTAATTCCTTCCATCCACTGTAGTTCTTGTATTTGGGTTTTGGAAAACTTACAAAAACTGAACAAGGGAGTACGCACTTCACAAGTAGATTTCCCCAAAAAAATGGTTCGAATTACCTATGCTGCTGCAGAAATTTCTTTGAAAGAATTGGTTACGCTTTTGGCCAAAATTGGATACGAACCCTATATTTCATTGGAAAATTTAGACGCCAAAAAGCGGAAAACAAACCATACACTTATTTATCAATTGGGGGTTGCGGGTTTTGCTTTTGGTAACGTGATGTTTCTTTCTTTTCCGGAGTATTTTCAGGTGGAAGAATTTTGGCTGGACCAATTTAAAAACCTGTTTCGTTGGTTAATGTTTGCATTTTCTGTGCCGGTAGTGGTGTATTCGGCACGGGATTATTTTATTTCGGCGTACAAAGGAATACGTTCCAAAATTTTAAATATAGATATTCCTATTGCCTTAGGAATTACCGTTCTTTTTGTAAGAAGCACATTGGAGATTGTTTTGGATTGGGGAACGGGCTTTTTTGATAGCCTCACTGGCTTGGTGTTCTTTTTATTGATTGGGAAGTTTTTTCAGCAAAGAACCTATTCCTACCTTTCTTTTGAAAGAGACTACAAGTCGTATTTTCCTATTGCCGTTACTCGTATTTCAAAAAATAATGCCGAAGAACAAATCCCCATTTATGATATAAAACCCGGAGACAGGCTTCTTGTTCGCAATAAAGAATTAATCCCGGTGGATGCTATTATACGAAAAGGAAACGCATTAATAGATTATAGTTTTGTAACAGGAGAGGCCATTCCTGTTGTTAAAAATTCCGGCGAAAAAGTGTTTGCCGGAGGCAGGCAAGAAGGAACCCTTATTGAAGTAGAAGCCATAAAAGAAGTAGCCCAAAGTTACCTTACACAATTGTGGAGCAATGAGGTATTCTCGCACAGTAAAGAGCACAAATTTCAGTCGTTAATAAATAAAATAAGCAAGCATTTTACCATAGGGGTACTTTCACTGGCAGTTTTAGCAACTTTGTTTTGGGTTTTTGTAGATGCTTCAAAAGCCGTTCAAGTATTTACCGCGGTGCTTATTGTGGCTTGCCCTTGTGCCATTGCATTGGCGTCTCCTTTTACCCTTGGAAATTTACTGCGCATTTTTGGAAACCAGCAGTTTTATTTAAAGGAAGCCTACATTATTGAACAAATGGCTGCTATAGATGTGGTGGTTTTCGATAAAACAGGAACCATCACCACGCATGCAAAAAGCCAGATAACCTATGAAGGGATTCCTCTTACTGAAGCAGAGGCAAGCTTGCTTACCAGTTCGCTTCGGGCTTCCAATCATCCTCTTAGTAGGGCGTTGTACGATATTTTAAAAGAAAACGAGATTAAGGTTTTAGATCATTTTGAAGAAGTAACCGGAAAAGGAATTTTAGCATCGTACGATAAACAATCAATAAAAATTGGAGCGCCTTCATTTGTAAATGCTTCAAATATGGAAGATGAAGAAAATAAAACCTCGGTATATGTAAGTAGCAACAACGATTTTAAAGGGCGTTATGTTTTTCAGAATACTTATAGAGAAGGATTACTGGAGGTATTCCAAGAAATTGGAAAAAACAAAGAAATAGCAATACTTTCTGGCGATAACGACGGTGAAAGAGGCCGATTGCAAATGATTCTTCCTGCAGAAGCTACCCTGTTATTTGAGCAAAAACCGGATGATAAACTTCATTTTATTAAATCCCTTCAGCAAAACGGAAAAAAAGTGATGATGGTAGGTGATGGGTTAAATGATGCAGGCGCCTTGGCACAAAGTGATGTGGGAGTGGTTGTTTCAGAGAATGTAAATGTTTTCTCTCCTGCTTGCGATGCCATTTTGGATGCTTCCCGATTTTCTTCGTTGGCCAATTTTTTACAACTTTCAAACAAAGGGATAAAAGTTATTAAATGGAGTTTTATTCTCTCTTTGCTTTATAATTTGGTAGGATTAGGATTTGCCGTAACCGGAAATTTAATGCCCGTTGTGGCCGCCATTTTAATGCCGCTAAGTTCTATTAGTATTGTTGTATTTACAACGGTAGCAACCCAGATTTTAGGGAAATCTATTGCCAAGAAAGAAAAAAAATGAAACTGACAATTATCATATTTTCAGAAACGTGGGGAGTCTAATTTTACACAATAATTAACCAGAAATGACCATCATTTACATGCTTCTCGCCATTAGTGTTACAGTTGCCATTGGGTTCTTCATCGCTTTTATTATTTCGGTAAAAAAGGGGCAATATGAAGATACCTATACGCCTTCTGTACGCATGCTGTTTGAAGATGAAGTAATTAAGGAAGTTTCTGCCGAAAATTCAAAAACCAAAACCGATAACCAATAATTATGGAAGTAGAAAAGTTTTATTACGACAACAAAATCGTTAAAAATTTCCTCTATGCTACCCTTGTATGGGGTATTGTAGGGATGAGTGTGGGGCTGCTTTTAGCCTTTATGTTTTTGTTTCCAAACCTTACCGATGGTATCTCCTGGCTTAGCTTTGGGCGTTTACGTCCCTTGCATACCAATGCCGTTATTTTTGCCTTTGTGGGGAATGCCATTTTTGCAGGAGTATATTACTCGTTGCAACGCTTATTAAAGGCAAGGATGTGGAGTAAATTTTTAAGCAACTTCAATTTTTGGGGTTGGCAGTTAATAATTGTTGCGGCTGCCATTACACTTCCATTGGGGTATTCTACTTCAAAAGAATATGCAGAGTTGGAGTGGCCTATTGATATTGCCATTGCTTTGGTTTGGGTAGCTTTTGGTGCCAATATGATAGGGACTATTCTTAAAAGAAGACAGCGTCACCTCTATGTGGCAATTTGGTTTTACTTGGCCACATTTGTTACCGTGGCAGTGCTTCATATTGTAAATAGTATGGAGTTGCCGGTAAGTTTCTTAAAAAGTTATTCTATGTACGCCGGGGTGCAAGATGCATTGGTGCAATGGTGGTATGGACACAATGCGGTGGCATTTTTCTTAACGACTCCGTTCTTAGGACTGATGTATTATTTTGTTCCGAAGGCGGCCAATAGACCCGTATATTCCTATAAATTATCTATTGTTCACTTTTGGTCATTAATATTTATTTATATCTGGGCAGGGCCTCACCACTTATTATATTCGGCTTTACCAGATTGGGCACAGAGTTTAGGGGTAGCTTTTTCAGTAATGTTGATTGCTCCATCTTGGGGAGGGATGATTAATGGACTGCTTACCTTACGAGGTGCTTGGGATAAAGTGAGAACCAGCCCGGTGCTTAAATTTATGGTAGTAGCCATTACCGGATATGGGATGGCAACCTTTGAAGGCCCTATGCTTTCCCTTAAAAATGTGAATGCCATTGCCCACTTTACCGATTGGATTATTGCTCACGTTCACGTAGGTGCCTTGGCTTGGAATGGTTTCTTAACCTTTGGAATGGTGTATTGGTTGGTGCCAAAATTATTCAAAACCAATCTTTGGTCAACAAAATTAGCTAACGCTCACTTTTGGATTGGTACTTTGGGTATCATTATGTATGCCTTGCCTATGTATGTGGCTGGTTTTGTGCAAGCGTTTATGTGGAAACAATTTAATCCCGATGGAACGCTTACCTATGGAAATTTCTTAGAAACCGTAAGTGAAATCATCCCTATGTATTGGATGAGAGCTATTGGGGGCTCCATGTACATAGTAGGTATGATCATGTTACTATATAACATCGTTGCTACCATCCGTCAAGGAAGCAGTGTTACAGATGAATTAGCAGAAGCTGCTCCATTACAAAGGGTTACAAAAAAACGTACCGGAAAAGAAGGGTATCATACTTGGTTAGAAAGACGTCCTGTAAAACTTACTATTTACGCTACCATTGCTATTTTAATTGGTGGAATGGTACAGATTATCCCTTCGTTAATTGTAGATGATTACGTACCGAAAATCACCAGTGTTAAACCTTATACTCCCTTAGAGCTAGAAGGTCGAGACATCTACATTCGCGAAAGTTGTAATGCGTGTCACTCGCAAATGGTGCGTCCTTTCCGTAGTGAAGTGGAGCGGTATGGCGAATATTCAAAATCGGGCGAATATGTGTACGATCATCCCTTCCTTTGGGGAAGTAAGCGTACCGGTCCCGACTTGTTCCGTGTAGGAGGAAAGTATAGCGATAACTGGCATTTTAACCATATGTACGATCCGCAATCTACTTCTTCAGGCTCTATTATGCCCTCCTATAAATGGCTTATTAAAAATGAATTGGATAAGTCTATGACAGAGAAAAAAATGAATGCGATGGTAACGTTAGGGGTTCCTTATACGGAAGAAGATATTCTTCGTGCTCAGGAATGGATGACCGAACAAGGAACCAAAATAGAACAAAATCTATTTAGCGATCCAGACTTTGCTAAAACCTACGAAGCCGATAAAAAATACGCACAACAAAACGGGGATTCCTTTGTAGAAATGCGTAATCGTGAAATAGTTGCCTTAATAGCCTATTTACAGCGATTAGGAACCGATATTAAGGTAAAAACCAACGAAGAAGAAGTAACGCTAAAATAACGCAAAGCTATGTTGAAATTTGTAAAAGGAAATCTGGAAAATATAGACGGGGTGGCTATCTACCCAATTATATCACTGCTCATATTCTTTGTGTTTTTCTTGCTCCTTTTTTGGTGGGTATTTACCGCCAAAAAGGCATACATACAAGAAGTTAGCAATTTACCCTTAGAAAACGAAGACACTAACATTAACCACAATACCATACTATGAAGTCACTAGCATCTTATTTACGAGTAATAGGTTTTATGGTCTTAGCCTTTTTATTACTGGAGTTTACCATAGACTCCGGTGAGCAAATGGCCATAGAAAAATATCCCATCATTTGGGGCGTTTTGGCAATGCTTTTACTCTTTGCCATTGCTGTTGAAATTATTTCTGAAACATTAAAAAGCATTTTGTATCGAGGACTTTCTGAAGAAGCGCAAGCAAAATTTCTTGTTTCAGAAAAAGCTAGAAAAGCACAGCAATTTTCAGGAATAAAACAAATTTACAAAAAACTGGTAGGTGGAAAACCTATTGAACAAGAAGGTGAAATTGTACTGGATCATAATTATGATGGCATTCGGGAGTTGGATAACAAGCTCCCACCTTGGTGGCTATACGGGTTTTATATCACCATTATTTTTGGAGTTATCTATTTGTTGCGCTACCATGTGTTTGATGGCACCAAGCAAGCCAAAGAATTTGAAATCGAAATGGAAGAAGCTCGCTTGGCAGTAGAGGAGTACAAAAAAACGGCAAAAGGTCTTGTGGATGTAAATACAGTAGAATTATTAACCGAGGCCTCTGATCTGGCTGCAGGGAAAGCCATTTTTGAAACCAATTGTGTTGCATGTCACAAAACCGATGGAGGAGGAGGTATTGGGCCTAATTTAACAGACGAATATTGGATTTTAGGCGGCGGAATTAAAAATGTATTCAATACCATTTCTGAAGGAGGTCGTGCCGGAAAAGGAATGGTGCCCTGGAAAACAGAACTTTCTCCTTTAGAAAGAGCCCAAGTGGCAAGTTATGTATTAGGATTTGCAGGAACTACGCCCGCCGAACCTAAAGCCCCAGAAGGAGAAATTTGGGTAAACCCGGACGATCTTAAAGATGCAGAAGAACTTCCCGTAGAAACAATTATAGACTCTACTTCAGTAATAGATTCCACCAGTGTAAATATTACCGTAAGGGACTAATTAACCAAAACCTCCTTTTCTTTGGAAAAGGAGGTTTTTCAAAAAAAATGCTTTGGAAACACCAGAAGATGAAATTTTCCGCGATAGTATAGCTACTATTAATAAAGAAGGAAAAAGGGCATGGATTTATCCCAAAAAACCATTCGGTAATTTCTATAAATACCGAAAACTTGTAAGCTACTTATTGCTTACCATTTTATTTGTATCTCCATTTATAAAAATAAACGGCAATCAGTTCATTTTATTGAATGTACTTGAACGGCGCTTCAATATTTTCGGGTACCCTTTTTGGCCACAGGATTTTCATATAGTGGTTATCATGATGATTGTAGGTGTGGTCTTTGTCATTTTTTTTACGGTTGCCTTCGGAAGAATTTTTTGTGGATGGATTTGTCCCCAGACTATTTTTATGGAAATGGTTTTCAGAAGAATAGAATACTGGATTGAAGGCGATAGAGGAAAACAATTACGACTGGACAAACAACCTTGGGACGCAGAAAAAATTCGGAAAAAAGGCTTAAAATGGTTTATCTTTTTCATCATTTCGTTTCTTATTGCCAATGTCTTTTTGGCCTATTTAATTGGAAGTGATAAACTGCTTGAGTACATATCGGAAGGACCTTCAGAAAATATAAGTACCCTAATTTCTTTATTGATTTTCACAGCAGTTTTCTACTTCATATTTGCTTGGTTTAGAGAGCAGGTTTGTGTTATTGCTTGTCCTTATGGAAGATTGCAAGGGGTATTACTGGACAATAAATCTATAGTCGTTGCGTACGACCATAAAAGAGGAGAAAAAGAAGCGGGGAGAGCAAAATTCAATAAAAAAGAAGATCGGGCTGCAACAGGAAAAGGAGATTGTATCGATTGCTTCCAATGCGTTCATGTGTGTCCCACGGGAATTGATATTAGAAACGGAACACAGTTGGAATGTGTTAATTGTACGGCTTGTATCGATGCTTGCGACCACATGATGGAGTCTGTAAACCTTCCTAAAGGGTTAATTAGGTATGCCAGTGAAGACAATATCGAGAAAAACGCAAAATTCAAATTTAATGCTCGATTAAAAGGGTATTCTGCCGTACTTATTATTCTTTTAGGAGTGTTTTCCGGAATGCTTTTCTTGCGGAATGATGTAGAAGCACGTGTTTTAAGATTACCCGGACAATTATACGAGCATAAGGATAATAACATTATTAGCAATGTATATACCTATAAATTGGTCAATAAAACCACCGAAGATATACCCGATGTTCACTTTAAATTGATGTCTCATAACGGGGAAATTAAATTGGTTAAAAATGAACGATTTATAGTGCCAAAACAAGGTATTGAAGAAGGAACTTTGTTTATTGAAATAAATGCCAGCGCCATAAAAGGAGACAAAGCAAAAGTGAAAATAGGAGTGTATAGTGGCGATGAATTAATTGAAACAACAAAAACCGCTTTCTTGGGACCAAGAAGCTTTAAATAAGAGTATGAAATGCCCATTTACAAATTTTACAAACCCACCGAAGATGAATAAACAGGGCATTCCATCTTCCGGTTTATCAAATATTTTATACAGATGAAAATTAACTGGGGTACCGGAATTATTATAGGAATGGTCGCTTTTATGGGCTTTATTATGGTCATGGTAGTGACCATGATGACCAATAACGAATACGACCACGATTTGGTTACCGAAAACTATTATGCCAAAGATTTAGCCTACCAAACGGAAATAAATGCCGAAGAAAAGACCAAAACACTTTCCAAACCTATTTCTATTGAAAAGTCTGAAGAAGGCTTCTGGATATTTTTTCCTGAAGAAGTGGAAACAAGTTATAGTGAGG
>JAGQZA010000062.1 GCA_020435805.1 Flavobacteriaceae bacterium | reverse complement strand
ACGGGCTCACTACCGATGCCGAGCTTAAAATGCTTCGGGTGGCAAAGAAGTTGGCAAAAAAATACCCTATCGCTATTAAAACTACCTTCTTAGGTGCGCATGCCGTCCCTTTAGAATACAAAAACAACAAAGAGCAATATATTGATATTATTTGCAAGGAAATGCTTCCAAAGGTTGCTGAAGAAAAACTGGCAGACTATATTGACGTGTTTTGCGAAAAAGGCTATTTTTCGGTAGCCGATACCGATCGCATTCTTTCTGAAGGAAAAAAATACGGACTTGTTCCCAAAATTCATGTTAATCAGTTTAACGCCATAGGTGGTGTTGCTACTGGGGTAAAGCACCATGCTTTAAGCGTGGACCATCTGGAATTAGTAACTGATGAAGATATAAAAGCCCTCCAAAATTCTAACACCATGCCCGTGGCACTACCGGGCTGTTCGTTCTTTTTAAGCATCCCTTACACCCCCGGAAGACGAATTATTGACGCCGGATTACCTTTAGCACTGGCCACCGATTTCAACCCGGGCTCCTCCCCTTCTGGAAACATGAATTTTGTAGTGGCCACAGCGTGTATAAAGATGAAATTAACTCCCGAAGAAGCTATCAATGCAGCAACCTTAAATGGCGCGTATGCTATGGGGTTGAGCAATTCTCATGGCAGTATTACCCGTGGAAAAGCAGGAAGTGTTATTATTACCGAAGAAATTCCTTCGTATAGCTTTTTACCGTATTCGTTTGGTACCGATTATATTAATCAAGTAATCCTAAACGGAAGGCTTTTATGAATAGTATCACTTTTTATAACCGAGAAAAGCTGAAACAGCATACCCGTTGGCGCTGGGGTGAGGAAAAAATGGGTGAAACTGTGAGAGTTGTACCCAATTGGCAAGCGGTAAAGGAAAGTAATGCCCCGTATGTTATTTTGGGAATTCCAGAAGATATTGGAGTTCGTGCTAATTACGGAAAAGCCGGGACAGCCAAAGCTTGGAATGCCTGTTTGGATGCCTTTTGTAATATTCAAAGTAACGAATACACCAAACCCGAAAATGCTATTATTTTAGGCGAGATAGATTGCAACAAGCAACTGTTGGAAGCGCAACAGTTAGATCCAGAAGATCCTTTTTTACCCACCAAAATGGGAAGCTTAATAAAGGAAATTGATGATAAAGTTTCAGAAGTTATCGAAAAAATTGTGTCATTCAATAAAATCCCTATCGTAATTGGCGGTGGTCACAATAATAGCTATGGAAATTTGAAAGGTACTTCCAAAGCCTTCGGAAAGGCCATTAACTGTGTGAATATGGATGCTCACTCCGATTTTAGAACCTTGGAGCATCGACATAGTGGAAATGGTTTCTCCTATGCTTTTGAAGAAGGTTTTTTAAACAACTATTACATAGTAGGCTTACACCGTAATTATACTTCGGCTTCCCTATTTTCAAAATTGAATGAAATGAAAGATCGTATTCAGTTTACTCTTTTTGAAGAAATTTTAATGGAAAAGCCTTCCTTTTCGGAAGCACTACTAGAAGCTAAAAACTTTATAGAAGAAACCCCTTTTGGGGTAGAACTGGATCTGGATGCCATTGCCGGCATGGGAAGCAGTGCGCAGAGCCCAACAGGATTTACCTTGGAGCAAGCCAGGCAATATGTGCAGTTTTTTGCAAATCATAAAAACTGTACCTACTTTCATTTTTGTGAAGGTGCACCGGCATTCGAAAACCACACAAATCAAGTAGGTAAAACGCTGGCCTATTTAATAAGTGACGTTATTAGCTTATGACCATTACCTCTTTTAAACCCGAGTTTACACAGGCGTTTCATGATTTGAACATAGAATGGCTGGAAACCTTTTTTTATGTAGAAGATTTTGACAGAGAGGTATTAGGCAACCCTCAGCAATATATTTTAAATCGCGGAGGACATATTTTCTTTGCGATGGAACACGATAAAGTATTGGGCACCGTAGCTCTCATGCCGCATAATGAAGCCTATTTTGAACTCACTAAAATGGCGGTCTCTCCGGAAGCTCGAGGCAAAAAAATTGGTCAAATGTTAATGCAACACTGCATCGATTTTGCCAAAGAAAACCACTTTAACCTAATGTTATATTCTAACACAAAACTGGAAAATGCCATTTATATTTACAAAAAGTTTGGTTTTATAGAGATTCCCGTAGAAGAAAATAGCCCCTATAAGCGAAGCAACATAAAAATGATACGAACCACAAGTATATGAACATAGCTCAAATTTTTAAAAACAATCACGATTGGGTTCAAGAAAAATTGAATCTCGATAAAAATTACTTCAAAAATTTATCCAAAGGCCAAAACCCGGATATTCTGTACATTGGTTGTAGCGATAGTAGGGTTTCTGCCGAAGAACTCATGGGTATTGCTCCCGGCGAAGCTTTTATACACAGAAATATTGCCAATATGGTACCCAATACCGATTTAAGCTCTATGTCTGTTATAGACTATGCCGTATTCCATTTAAAGGTAAACCATATTGTAGTATGTGGCCATTACTATTGTGGTGGGGTTAAAGCCGCCATGCAAAGCAAAGATTTGGGTATTTTAAATCCGTGGTTGCGGAATATTCGCGATGTGTACCGTACACACAGATTTGAATTAAATGCTATTACCAATGAAGATGAACGATATAAGCGCTTAGTAGAGTTAAATGTGCAAGAGCAATGCATTAATGTTATAAAAACCGCTGAAGTACAGAGAGCCTATCGAAGCAGAGGACTTACGGTTCATGGGTGGGTGTTCGATATTCATAGTGGTAATCTTATCGATTTAAAAATAGACTTTCCTAAGGTGCTAGAAAATGTAATGGAAATTTATCGCTTAAAATAAATCATGACCAAAACCGTATTTCTTCTTTTACTAATTGTTTTTCCTTTTTATGGTTGGGGTCAAATTCAAGGAACCTTTGTGCAGGATGGGTATCCTTACCCCATGGT
Source organism: Flavobacteriaceae bacterium (assembly GCA_020435805.1). Classification (GTDB taxonomy): domain Bacteria; phylum Bacteroidota; class Bacteroidia; order Flavobacteriales; family Flavobacteriaceae; genus Halomarinibacterium. The sequence continues at coordinate 8,978 of JAGQZA010000062.1, read as the reverse complement.
AAAAGTATATTTTGAAGGTATCTCTGGAAAAGCGTCTTCAAGCTTCGAAGGTAATTTTCAATTAAAAATTCCTCAAGACAGTATCCCAAACCATCTAATTATAAATTACAACGGAATTACCCTTACTGTTACAGATTGCCCTCTTGAAAATGGAGAGACTTTAGACTTCGGGACTTTCATTTTACCAAAATTCAAGCAACTTACTATAGAGGAGTACCATGCGTTAAAACGAAAAAACCGTAAACAATGTTTGCCGTTATATCAAGGTTCCAATATTGTTGGTTATCAGCTTAAAAATGAGTTAGAGGCCTCAAAACTTCAATTGTATTGTGATGAAAATAAAGGAGTTTCAAATTTTATCTTTGATAAAAAACGAAATGCTTTTACTACCTCTTGGGAGAATTTCATTCATTGCAATTAAAGCAATTGTAGCATTTCCGAAGCTTTTGTAAGTAATTTAAAGTTAGGATGCGACACAGGCTCTTTTACCATTTCGTGTGCCCAGGTGGTGTGAAAAGGAACATGAAAAGCATATCCGCCAATTTCCAAAACAGGCAAAATATCGCTCTTTACGCTATTCCCTACCATTAAAAATTCATGGGGTTCTATGTACAATTGTTTTACTAAATTAAGATAGTGCTTTGGGGCTTTATCTGAAACAATTTCAATGTGGTGAAAATAGGGTTCCAACCCCGATTTTGAAAGTTTTCGCTCCTGATCCAGCAAATCCCCTTTGGTCGCCATGATAAGTTGATATTTTGAAGACAATTGTTTTAACGTATCCTCAATACCATCTATTAAAACAATAGGTGCATTGAGCATTTCCTTGCCAATACCAATTAATTTTTCAATAATGGAAATAGGGATTTTTCCTTCTGAAAATTGTATCGCGGCTTCAATAAGCGATAAGGTAAAAGGTTTTATTCCGTAGCCATATAACGGAAGGTTTTTCATTTCAACATCAAACAGTAATCGGTTACATTCATCTTCGTCTATGTAGTCTTTCAGCAATACACAAAACCGATGTTCCGTTTCTCTGAACAATGTTTCATTTTCCCAGAGCGTATCATCTGCATCAAAGGCAATGGCTTTTATTTTGGATAAGGACATTTATCGAATCAACTTCTTATATTTAATTCGCTTCGGCATTAAATCACCTCCTAATCGTTTTTTCTTATTTTCTTCATAATCGCTGAAGCCGCCTTCAAAGAAATACACTTCACTATTGCCTTCAAAAGCCAGAATATGGGTGCAAATTCTATCTAGAAACCAACGGTCGTGACTAATGACTACGGCGCATCCTGCAAAGTTTTCAAGACCTTCTTCTAAAGCCCGTAAAGTGTTTACATCCAAATCGTTAGTAGGCTCGTCCAATAGCAGTACGTTTCCTTCTTCTTTCAACGTCATGGCTAAATGCAATCGGTTTCTTTCTCCCCCGGAAAGCATGGAAACTTTTTTGTTTTGCTCACTTCCCGAAAAATTAAACCGGCTTAAATAGGCACGGGAATTTACTTGTCTCCCTCCCATCATAATTAATTCCTGTTTGTCGCTAAAATTTTCCCAAATCGTTTTTTCCGGGTCTATGTTGGAATGACTTTGATCTACATAGGCAATTTTAGCAGTATCCCCTACTTCAAAAGTTCCTTTATCGGGTTGCGTTTCAGCCATAATCATTTTAAAGATGGTGGTTTTACCGGCTCCGTTGGGTCCAATGATACCTACAATCCCCGCTTGAGGCAGTTTAAAATTCAAATTATCGTACAACAATTTCTCACCAAAAGCTTTTGCCACCCCTTTGGCTTCAATGACATTGGTTCCCAAACGAGGTCCGTTAGGAATATATATTTCGAGTTTTTCATCCAATTGCTTTTGGTCTTGGCTCATCAATTTATCGTAATTCTGAAGACGAGCTTTTTGCTTGGTTTGTCTTCCTTTAGGAGCCATACGCACCCACTCCAACTCACGCTCAAGCGTTTTTTGACGTTTGCTAGCTTGTTTTTGTTCCTGTGCCAATCGTTTCGATTTTTGCTCTAACCATGAAGAGTAATTTCCTTTCCACGGAATACCCTCTCCTCTATCCAATTCTAAAATCCAACCCGCAACATTATCCAAAAAATAACGGTCGTGGGTTACAGCAATCACAGTCCCTTTATATTGTGCCAAATGATGCTCCAGCCAATGAACACTTTCGGCATCTAAGTGGTTGGTAGGCTCATCGAGCAGCAATACATCGGGCTCTTGAAGTAATAATCTACACAAAGCTACTCTCCTTCTTTCTCCACCGGATAATACTTTAATAGGTGTATCTCCTTCGGGAGTGCGAAGCGCATCCATGGCAATTTCAAGCTTGGTATCGAGTTCCCAGGCATTGGTGGCATCAATTTTATCTTGCAGTTTGGCTTGCTTGTCCATAAGTTCCTGCATTTTATCAGGATTTTCATACACTTCGGGCAGGCCAAACATGTCATTAATTTTATTGTATTCATCCAGAATATCAACCACTTCCTGTGCTCCTTCTTTCACAATATCGAGTACCGTTTTGTTTTCATCCAGTTTGGGTTCCTGTTCCAAATAACCTACCGTATAACCCGGTGCAAACACTACGTCGCCTTGATGGTTTTTATCCAGTCCGGCAATAATTTTAAGCAAGGTAGATTTTCCGCTTCCGTTGAGACCTAAAATTCCAATTTTAGCACCGTAAAAGAAGCTTAGGTAAATGTTTTTTAAAACAGGTGTTTGTGCATTCTGAAAGGTTTTAGAAACCCCGGACATCGAAAAGATGACTTTTTTATCGTCAGACATATATTTAGTGAATGGTTAATAGTGAATTGTTGATAGTTGATAGTTGATAGTTGATAGTTGGTTGTTGGTAACCCGTATTTAGTATCCATTCGCTATGTTCCTCTGCGTACTGAACACTGAACCCTGCATACTGAAAACTAAACCCTTCCTTTAAGCGCATTAAATACCCATGCAATGGCAAAGAAACCAATCCCCACAGCAGCAAATCCCCAACCGGCCACATCATCATATTTAAAGGCCCCCATGGCAATAAGGGCACAACCTACAATAATCATAATAAAAGTTGCCCAAGCCAATACTGTATTTTTATTCATCATTTTTTTGAATTTTAATAGGTTAACTCAAAATCCCCCTTTGAACTTTTGTAAAGTGAAAGCAAATATCGGGAAATATTCACACAAATTAGGTATCATCCTGTGGCATTTCGTATTTTTGAAAAAACACGTATCGCATGGATATTGACTTCAACAAAAATGAAGACCATAATAAGCTTTTAGTTTCAGAATTACGCCAAAAACTGGCCAAAGTGGCATTAGGAGGGGGTCAAAAAGCTATCGATAAGCATCATGCCAAAGGAAAAATGACTGCCCGAGAGCGTATTGATTATTTGCTGGATGAAAAAAAACCTTCTATTGAAATAGGGGCTTTCGCCGGCGAAGGGATGTATGAAACCCATGGAGGATGCCCCAGTGGCGGTGTGGTGGTAAAAATGGGCTACGTACAAGGGAAACAGTGTATTGTGGTAGCCAATGATGCCACGGTAAAAGCAGGGGCTTGGTTTCCAATAACCGGAAAAAAGAATCTGCGTGCCCAGGAAATTGCTATTGAAAATAAATTACCCATCATTTATTTGGTGGACAGTGCGGGGGTATATCTTCCTATGCAGGACGAAATTTTTCCGGATAAAGAAAACTTCGGAAGGATTTTCAGAAATAATGCCATAATGAGTAGTATGGGAATTACACAAATCTCTGCCGTCATGGGAAGCTGCGTGGCGGGAGGTGCCTACCTTCCTATTATGAGTGATGAAGCTTTGATTGTTGATAAAACCGGAAGTATCTTTTTGGCGGGAAGTTATTTGGTAAAAGCGGCCATTGGAGAAAGTATCGACAACGAAACTTTAGGGGGAGCCACCACACATTGCGAAATTAGTGGCGTAACCGATTATAAAGCAAAAGACGATAAAGATGCTCTTGATACCATCAAAAACATTGTTTCAAAAATTGGAGATTTTGAAAAAGCCGGATTTAACCGGATAAAAGCTTCAAAACCAAAGGAAAATCCTGAGGATATCTTCGGAATTTTACCCAAATCACGAGCCGATCAATACGATATGCTGGAAATTATCAAGCGATTAGTGGATAATTCAGAATTTGAACAATACAAAGAAGGCTACGGAAAAACCATTTTAACGGGTTATGCCAGAATTGACGGTTGGGCGGTTGGGATTGTGGCCAATCAACGGAAAGTAGTAAAAACCAAAAACGGCGAAATGCAGTTTGGAGGTGTTATTTATAGTGATAGTGCCGATAAGGCCACCCGATTTATTGCCAATTGCAATCAGAAAAAAATTCCCTTGGTATTTCTTCAAGACGTTTCCGGATTTATGGTAGGCAGTAAAAGTGAACACGGGGGCATTATAAAAGACGGTGCCAAGATGGTAAATGCAGTAAGCAATAGTGTGGTGCCAAAATTTACTGTCATTATTGGAAATTCTTATGGGGCTGGTAATTATGCTATGTGTGGAAAAGCCTACGACCCACGTTTCATTGTTGCTTGGCCTACGGCTGAATTAGCGGTAATGAGCGGAAACAGTGCTGCAAAAGTGTTATTGCAAATTGAAACAGCTTCATTGAAAAAACAAGACAAAGAACTTTCAGAAGAAGATGAAACGGCTCTTTACAACAAAATCAAAGCCCGATACGATGCACAGATTTCTCCTTACTATGCCGCATCCAGAATTTGGACCGATGCCATCATTAATCCTTTAGATACCCGTACTTGGATTTCCATGGGGATTGAAGCAGCCAACCATGCACCTATTGAAAAACCGTTTAATTTGGGGGTGATTCAGGTTTAATTCCAATTTTTAAATTTTTTATTCTTATTTTCTAAGCAACATAAATACTTTTTATTAAATACCCTATGAAAATTGAAAACATAGAAAATATTGAACTCACTTTTCTGAGTTTGGAAGATTATCAAGAGTTAAAAAAGGCTATGATTGAGGCCTATACTACCATGCCTGAAATGTATTGGCGCGAAAATCAAATAAAAACTCTCATTGAAAAATTCTCAGAAGGACAAGTAGTTGTAAAGGTTAACAACCAAATTGCAGGGTGTGCTTTATCAATCATAGTAGATATGAACACCTATGAAAACAATCATACCTATGAGGCAATTACAGGGAATTACACCTTTAATACCCACACCGATCAAGGAGATGTTTTATACGGAATAGATGTATTTATAAAACCTGAATTTAGAGGGTTACGCTTAGGCCGTCGCTTGTATGATTACAGAAAAGAACTATGCGAACGATGGAATTTAAGAGGTGTTGCTTTTGGCGGAAGAATTCCTAATTACCACAAATACCAAGACACCCTTAGCCCGAAAGAATATATAGACAAGGTTCGGAAAAAAGAAATTCATGACCCTGTGTTGAATTTTCAAATTTCCAATGACTTTCATCCTGCTAAAATCCTAAAAAATTATTTAACCGGGGATGCTGCGTCTAACGATTATGCAGTTTTACTAGAATGGGATAATGTACTGTACGAGAAGGAAACTAAAAAACCCATGACAGTAAAAAAAGTGGTTCGATTGGGGTTGGTTCAATGGCAAATGCGCTCTTATAAAGACTTGGATGAATTGATGCAACAAGTGGAGTTTTTTGTGGATGCTGTCTCCGGATATCGTTCCGATTTCGCCCTGTTTCCGGAGTTTTTTATGACACCATTAATGGCTGAAAATAACCATTTGGACCCTCATGAAGCCATTCGGGAATTAGCAAAATATTCTGAAACATTGGTTCAAAAATTTTCAGAATTTGCCATCTCTTACAATATCAACATTATTACAGGCTCTATGCCTGAAATTAGAGATGGAAACCTCTATAATGTAGGGTATCTTTGTAAACGGGATGGTTCTATTGAAGGCTATGAAAAATTGCACGTAACACCGGACGAAGCAAAAGTATGGGGGTTACAAGGGGGTGATAGCTTTAAAGTTTTTGATACGGATTGCGGAAAAATAGGCATCCTAATTTGTTATGATTCAGAATTTCCTGAATTGAGCCGTCTTTTGGCCGATGAAGGCATGGACATTCTTTTTATTCCCTTTTTAACCGACACGCAAAATGGATATTCTCGCGTGAGATATTGCGCTCAGGCACGAGCCATAGAAAACGAATGTTATGTTGCCATAGCTGGTAGTGTGGGTAATTTACCTAAAGTTCATAATATGGATATGCAATATGCACAGTCCATGGTATTTACGCCTTGCGATTTTGCTTTTCCCGCTAACGGAATAAAAGCAGAAGCCACCCCAAATACAGAAATGGTTTTAATTTGTGATGTGGATATCGATTTATTGCGTCATCTCAATCAGTTTGGAAGTGTGCGAAACCTTCGCGACCGTAGAAAGGATATTTTTGATTTGAATAAAAAGTAATTATTTCCTAAATTTCTGTAGTACTTCTTTTACCTGAGCACGTTTAATTTTTCCCGTTTCGGTGTAAGGAAATTGAGAAAGGGTATATACTTTTTTGGGACGCTCAAAAGGTTCTAAAACCGAAAATACTTCAGCGTAATTAGGGGGTTGCCAGGTGCTGACTTCTTCAATTACCAAAATCACTTTTTCGCCTAAGGCTGCATCTTTTTCAGAGGAAATAATAAAAGGGATTTTTAAAAAGGGTTCCAGCTTCTTTTCAATCGTTTCAGGGTTCAATTTTACACCTCCGCTGTTGATAATAAAATCCTGTCGCCCTAGCCATATAAACGAAATTGGGGAAAGCAATTCTACTAAGTCATTGGTTATAATTTCAGTTTCAGAAATTTTGGGTGCCGAAATGACCAAACAACCTCTTTCATCCACCGAAAATTTTACATGGGGAAAAGCATGATACACCTCCGATTTTGCAAAACCATTAATTCGCCTTGCAGCCACATGGGTAATGGTTTCGGTCATGCCATAAGTAGCAAATGCTTCCACTGACTTATTCTGAAGCATTTGCTCCATATCTTTGGTAAGAATTCCACCGCCAACAATGAGTTTCTTTACTTTATCCAAAGCATGTATGGAATGATACAATTGATACGGTACTAAAGCCACAAAATCATACGGATTGTCATATTGTACTAACGCATCTTTATCGGGTGCCACTACATGCAAATCCCAACCCAGTACCATGGCTCTAACCAACATCATTTTCCCGGCAATAAATTCGGAAGACAAACAAAGTAGTGCTTTGGTCCCTTCCCCAATTTTAAAGTAGGCTCCGGTGGCTTCGGCACTGTGTATCATGTGCTTTTTAAGCAATTGAATCTTTTTAGGTTTTCCGGTAGATCCTGAAGTTTGCACCTCAACATAATCCTTAAAGTTGAGCCATTCCTCCAAAAAAGTAGCCATGCTTACTTCAAAATCGTCCCCTTGCTCCATAAGCCCTTCAGCAAAATTGAGAATCTCTTCGGCACTCTCGAAAGAAAGTCCGTTTAACTGAAACTTGGGGTGAATATAGGGTGAGGTTGGTTTCAAAGTTTCAGATTTTATAATTCCAAAAGTGAGTGAGGACTTTCCTGTGGAGGCTCTTGCGGTGGCGGAGAAACTTTTCCGAAGAGCTTTTCGCCCCAACCCGTCCATTTATAGCGCCATGCCATAATACCCAAAAATATGGGGTAAATTACTAGTACGGGTAAAATAACATCGATACCTGCAGAAGGGTCTGAAACATCCTTAAATATGGAATGGGTCTGGAACGCCGTCCAGTCTGCCGTAACCAACAGTGCGCCTACTAAGTTATTTCCGGCATGAAAACCCAAAGCCAGTTCCATACCTTCATCCATTAAGGTCATGATGCCTAAAAGCAATCCGGTCCCTATGTAGTAAACCATAATAATATTCCCCATTTTATCCACTTCGGGGTTAAAGAAATGAAGACTCCCAAAAATAACCGAAGTAATTAGCAAAGGCACCCATCTATTTTTAGCCATAATGCCTATCCCTTGCATTAAATATCCTCTAAAAAGATACTCCTCAAAACTGGTTTGCAGGGGGATAAAAACGATGGCAATAACTGCTAAAATTAAAAATGGAACAGGTTGAAACTGAAGCTCAAAATCTTGCGGATTGCTATAGTAATCCCACAATGTCATGGTAATGGTAAAAATAGCGATAAGCCCAAAACCAAAAGCAAAACGGCCCCAATCCATTTTTTTTCGAGAAGTGGTAAGTGCCGTTATCGATTGTTTATGTACCCAGCGCACCCAAAAATAAATCCCCACCAAACCAATGGCAAAAGACAAGAGCATTAAAAAAAGAGTTACATTAGAATCTAGTATTCCCATCAAGACATTAGGGTCATCTATGGTAGATATATCACCTCCATCTGCCAGAACTTTCAATAAAACAGCAATTAATAAAGGAATGGAACCTAATTGCCACACTAAAAAAATGACCGCAAAGCCAATGATGTACCGCCAAGCATCGTGTAAGGATTGATAGGCTTTTTCTATAAACATGAACTATACATTAATATTACTTAAATTCCAAGGGATACTTGGCTGATATTCAACTCTTCCGTTAGAAACTTTTAAAGGAGAAGGAATATTATTAGAATACAAACTTCCCGTTCCCAAACCTTGTGGCAATTTACTATTTTTTGTGAAGGTGTACTGCGAAATAGCGTTTAATCCTACATTACTTTCCAATGCCGAAGTAATCCACCAACCTACGTTATGTTTTTCGGCTAAAGCAATCCATTCATCACTACCCATAAATCCTCCTATAAAACTTGGCTTCAGGATAATATATTGTGGTTTTATAGTTCGTATAAGGACTTCTTTTTCTTCCGAAGAAAAAACCCCAATCAACTCTTCATCCAAGGCTATAGGAATAGGCGTTTCACTACATAATCGCGCCATTTCTTCCCATTGTTTTGGTTTTAAGGGTTGCTCAAT
>JAGQZA010000061.1 GCA_020435805.1 Flavobacteriaceae bacterium | reverse complement strand
GAAGAAATTTTCTCTTAATAAGCCTTTTAAAGGGTTGTTAATTCCTACTGAAACATGGAGAGAACTCGAAAATTTTTCTTCCGGTGCTATTTGTTTGGTAATTTCATCGGGGGAGTATATAGAGGAAGATTATATAAGGGATTACAATCAATTTTTAGTATTTAAAAGCCGAAACCCTAAGGCTTAATTTCTCCAATATATTTTTTAATCTCCAAGACCCTTTAAGTAGAAAAGAGGGTAATTTAAGAAGCATTTTTTGTAGCAAGCTTAAACTTTCTGATGCTATTTTGTATTGATATTTTTTTGCTGTTTCAGAATCACCTGCCATTTTATACTTAATGGCTAATGAAAACCTATTAATATCCAAATAGTGTTTTAAATAAGGCTGAAACACGGTTATATTTTCATACTTATCAAAATCCATAAACCTTCGTAGTAAGGTATTTGAGTTTGATATTCGGTTACTCCCATCCAATTTATGTCGTGCTGTAATTTCTTTTGAAAATGCTAAAGGTGCTTCAAGAGCTGCCCGTAACCATAGGTCGGTATCTTCTCCAGCTCCCATAGTAATGGTGAAGTCAAAACCTTGAAGTCCTTCAAAAAATAACTTTTTAAAACAAACGGCAGAGGTCCAAGCTAAGGGATCAGTGCAACTGTATTCAAAATAATTTTCTACAGAAACAAAGCGGGGTTCTCTTTCCTTAAGTAAGGGTGTTTGCATAGGTGTGATAAATTTATCTCGGTGCTGTTTTTCATAAGCCGTAGCATACCATAAATGTTCCGGAAAATGTGTAATTAAATTATGAAGGTTTTCAAGGTGGTTGGGATACCAATAATCGTCTGCGTCCAGAAAAACAATATGCTCTGCATTGGCCTTGGTAACAGCATAGTTTCGGGTTTTAGCAACACCTTCATTTTCTTTTAAAAAAATGTTAATTCTTGGGTCTTGAATCGTTTTTGCAACACTTACACTATTGTCTGTAGAACCGTCATTAACAATAATAACCTCAAAATTTGAAAATGATTGTTGTAATAGACTCTCAAGGGTATTTAAAATGTCTTTTTCTTTGTTATACAAAGGAATAATGACCGAAAAATAAGGAACGTTATTCATCTTTTAATGCTAATATAATGGTACAACCTATAAAGATCGAACAAAAAAAGACTTGGATTCTTTGAAAGTAAGTTTCTTCTCATGGAATTTTTAAAAATACCAAGTAGGGGATGGATAAAAGTATGAAGGGCATTTTTCTTCAAAAATTTATAGGTTTTTTGAATCTTTGTTAGGTTGTCTAATAAATCTTTACTGTTTTCAAGAGCTACTAAACTTTCTACTGCGGCCAGAGATTTTTCTAAAAAAACTTGATTGCTTTCAAGCCCTAAATGAATTACCGGATTATCAATGTGCAATACTTTTATATCTAACTTCATAATATTTGAAGATAGCAATAAATCATCCCCATAAAAATTATGAGTAACGGTATTGATTTTCTGAAACACTTCTTTTTTAATAAGTAAGTTGGCAGATACCACAATATGATTTTCTTTATTTCGCTGTTCGGTCGTTTTTTCCTCTCTCCAAATACCATATTTGTAACGTAATGCTTTTTCTTTTTCAGGCTTATTTCTATGATAAATAACACCTCCAGCAACAATAGGGATATTTTTTTTTAAAGATTCATCGTATTTTTTTAAAAACCCACCCTCAGCAGGGATAACATCTGCATCTAAAAAAAGAAGCCAATCGTATCTAGCTTGCTGCGCAAGTTGTTGCCTTATTTTAGTGCGCCCTTGATTTTCATTGTGCTTTATATAGCCAACTTTTTCAAATTGAGTAAGTATTTCATTTTCTTCATTAAAAACAATAGAAGCGTCATTAATAATGATAATTTCGAAAGTGATGGAGGTAGAAATAGCTTGCTTTAGTAGTTCTTCTACTAGGGGAACCACAGGAAAGTTGTATAATGGGATAAGAATTGATATCATTTTCAAAAGATAGGGCTAATGTACAATTTAATTAAAAAAAAGGTAACTTTCCTATTCTAAATTGGTTAACTTTCCACAAGCAAAAAAATATTTTGATACGCTGTCTTATACTAGGTTTGTTGTTTTTTTTAATGGGTATAAATTCGGTTTTATCTCAAGAAGAGTCTTGGTTTTATTTGCAATCCAGAGATAGTACTTTTAGCCCTAAATTTAATGTTAATGATGGCTTTTTGAGGTATCAGGGAGATAATATTTCATTAAAAGAGATTCTTGATAAGTATAAAATACAATACTTTAAAAAAACGTATAGAAATGCAATAGGACCCTATTTGCATAAAACTTTTTTTGTGGTAGCAAATAGTGAGGAACTCCTAAAAGATTTAGTAAATCATGACCTGTTTGTTTCGGGGCAGTTAATTCCAAAAGAAGAGCGTAAAATATTTGAACCGAATGACTATGGATTAACAAGTACTATTGGAGAAAATTTGGGTTTTCAAATAAATTTAGACTACTTAGATTTTTTGGGTGTTCCAAAGGCGTGGTATTATACTACCGGAAGGGAAGGTATTTTTATTGGGCTATCCGATGGTACCGTAGATACCACAAATGTGGAATTTATAAATAAGACCATTTCATTTAAAGAGTCTAGAAAAACAAAAAGTCATGGCAATTCGGTGGCGGCTATTATTGCAGCACAAGGAGATAATGGTTATGGAGGAGTTGGGGTTTGCTTTAACTGTAGTTTAGCTACCACAACGTTCGGTAATTTTAACAACTTTCAATATTTAATAGAACTTGCCAATGCTGGTGTTAAGGTTATTAATTGTAGTTGGTCTGGGAAAAATTATAGCCTTTCAGTCCAAAATTCGATAAACAAGATGTTCGAGCAAGGGACTATTATAGTTGGCTCTTCTGGAAATAAGGGTTTTAGTATTACAAAAGGACAAGAGATATTTTACCCCGCCTCGTATTCAAATGTTATATCTGTTGGTACAGCAATGTACAGATACAAGGAACCAAAAGATCATTTACTATATACCAAGGAGGGAATCCCTTATGTAGAAAACATTAGGGGATATGTAGGAAGAACGGCAGGGTTTGAAGATAATGACTTAATGAAAAAGAATATTATTTTCCCTATAAGCACAACAACACTTAATAAAGAAGTGGATATTATGGCTCCTTCGGTTGGGATTTTTAGATATGGACATTACCTCCTGGAAGAAAAAATACAGTACATAACTTTTGAAGCTACCTCCCCATCTGCTCCTTTGGTTTCTGGTACCATAGGCCTTATGTTTTCACTATATCCATGCTTACCCGTAGATGAGGTTGAATCTATCCTTAAAATTACGTCTTGGAATATTGACCATATCGAGGCAAATAAACCTTTTAAGGGGATGTATGGTGCGGGGATGTTGCAAACAGGAGATGCCGTAGAAATGGTGTATCAGTTATACAACGAAAATGAAACCGCATATATTGATAACCAAAATTTTTCTCGTTGGGATTTTAAAATTACTTCACTCTCAAAAGAGATTGTAATTCAAAACCAAAAATTTACAGATAGTACTACACTAAACCTTTCGGCTAAAAATAAAATTGTTATTAAGGAAAAAACAGTTTTAAAACCTGACTCTAAAGGCAAAATTTCACTAAAGATTAATCCTTTATTACAAAAAGAATGTGATTTGGTACTACGTGACCCCAGTATTTTGAATGATTGATTAAACCGTTTTTTGAACCACTTCAAAAATTTGGTGCTCATCACATTTTAATGTTTTTGAAGGATATTTTAACAGCAATGCGTAGTCGTGGGTAGCCATTAAAATGGTATTTCCGTTTTTATTTATTTCCTGAAGCACTTGCATGACTTCCACACTGGTCTGTGGATCCAGATTTCCTGTGGGTTCATCGGCCAAAATAAGTTCGGGGTCATTTAACAAAGCCCTTGCAATGCCAACGCGTTGCTGTTCTCCCCCAGAAAGTTGATAGGGATACTTAAAACTTTTGGTTTTCATTCCTACCTTATCCAGCACTTCATCTATTTTGGTATCCATGGCAACTTTGTCTTTCCAGCCGGTGGCATTCAATACAAAAAGTAAATTGTCTTTTACGGTACGGTCATTCAGCAATTTAAAGTCCTGAAAAACCACTCCCAACTTTCTTCGTAAAAAGGGAATGTCTTTTTCTTTTAATGTAGGCAAGTCGAAACCAACAATGTTTCCTTCTCCTTTTTCAAGGGGTAAATCGCCATAGAGAGTCTTCATAAAACTACTTTTCCCACTTCCTGTTTTACCTATAAGATAGACAAATTCTCCCTTTTCAATAGTAACCGAAACATCATTTAGTATTAAATTTTCTCTCTGAAAAATAGAGGCATTTTTAAGTTTTAGAACAGCTTCTGGCATTGTGATTTAAAATTTAAGTAAAGGTAATGTAAAGTATGCCGAAATAAAAGTAGCATTACATTATTCCTCCATTATTATTTATAAATAGAAACATATTTTTTTGGAGGGGTAGGAAAACATTCCTCTTGGGGTATTTCTGGATTGATGAAGAGTTTAATAAATCCTTTTGAGTTGGGTTTAAAATGCGAATTAGGTTTAATGATTATTTTTTTTCGGGCTGTAAAATCTACTGTAGTCTCTTCTCTAAATACCTGATCTTTAATGGTAATGGTATTTAAAGCTCGTTCCAACCTAAAATCAAATCTGTAAAAGTTCCGATTTTGTACCTGCACGTTGCCTTGTTCAAGCTTCATCTCTTGCGCCATTTTTACTGCTTGATAGGCATCAATTCTTCCAGATCCTAACATTCCTTTAAAAGGCTCATTCCCAGGTAAATCTTCAATATTAGCTGAGGTGAGTTTCAAAATACTTTCAATTTCATATGAAGAAAGACAATAGTTTACAGACCACATAAGCCCAATAAGTCCAGTAACATAAGGAGCTGAACTAGAGGAAGCACCACCGTATTTTACTTCTTTTCCTCCCAAGTCGTTACCTAATAGATATCCTTCTCTAGGAGCCATCAAATCTATAGCGGTGTTTAGCTGCAAACCATCATTTTTATCACTGGGATAGAAATTTCCTAAGGAGTCTATTGCTAAGGCATAATTTCTTCTATCTACAAATTTGAATGTGTAATCGACTCCGTCTTTAGTATAAAAATCGTCTTCTATAAATCGGTTTTTTGCATACACCCCAGAAACCGAGATTACTTTATCATACGAAGCAGGATAAAGTAAATCCCCATAAGAATTTTTATCATTATTACAATCTCGGCCATTACCTGCTGCTGCAACAATGATAATACCATCATCGTAATATTCCTTAATTCTATTATTAATTGAATTAGATAAATTACCTTCAGATTGGCATGAGGCCCAGCTGGCATTAATTACCTTGGCGCCTGCAGCCACCAATTCTTCAATTTGTTTAAAGGAGCCATACCTGTGTGCTATTACACCGCACTCACTACAAATGCCAGGTCTGCCATAAGCATTATCCATTCTTGCAACGGCTATACCGGCAACATTGGTTCCGTGATCAAATTTACTTTTTTTCAAAGAAGTTTCAACATATAGATCTTTAAGTATTCTCCCTTGCATATCTGGATTTAAAGTATCAATCCTTGAGTCTGAAATGCCAATGATGACCTTTTTGTCTCCTTTAGTAATTGCCCAAGCCCCCGGGGCATTTATTAAATCGAGGTCTTCACTAGAGTATGGGTTTCCTAAATTTTCGTAAGGACTTGTGTTGCCATAATCATTGGGGTAAAATTCCTTTTCAGGAGGAGAAAATTCTATAATTCGAGTATATTTTTTGGGATAGGCGTTTTGTAATTCAAAAACCAAATTTTTAGAGTTGGTAACAATTCTATAAGATGTTTTTAAATTTTTATTGTCCGTATTTGGAAACGCAAGTTCTATTGAATAAACAATATTGTTGCTGTATATTTTGGTTTCCTTGGAATCCTTATTATTAGTAACTTGTTTTGTTCCATTACCTTTAGTGGAAATGTTTAAGGACTCATAATTGGCAATATTCACGTAAAAGTAAAATCTTTCTCCTTGCTTTACCTGCGTAAAACAAATAGTCCAACAAAAACCAAATAGTAGCACTACTAATTTCATGGGTTATTCATTATTCTTCAATTGCTTTTTTAAAGCATCAATCTCCTTTTGCTGCTGAATGGTAAAAAGGGTGAGTTCTTCAATCTTTTCAAGAAGTAACAAATTCATTTCTTTAAGAGAAATACCATTTTCTTCCAATTCTTTTGCTGAAGGGATTCCCGGTAAATGGTGTTGTTGTTTTACGTAGGCTTCAATTTCTGTTAATGAAAGTGGAACATAGTTAGGATTCAAGGTTGAATTTCCCTCAAAATAATGCTCAAACACATAGTCTGGAGCCACGGCACCTTCCAAATCTACCAATACCTCCTGTGTATGTATTTTCCCTTTTACCGTAAGTAACTCGTCAGGGGTCTTGGTACCGATGCCTATTTTCCCCTCTTTTTCAGTAATATTTTTAAAAGTACTTCGCTGCGCTGCGCAACTGGTTGCAAAGGAAATCATTAGTATTAACAATAGATTCTTCATAACAATAGAAGGTTTTAAGTTCTTGCCCTTTAAAAATACAGTAATTTTCGCAACTAAATAATTTATCCCTAAAAAGCATACGTATTTTTGGAAAATTCCGTTACTATGTTTTAAGATTACAAACCTTTTTTTGCCCAAAATCTATCATAAAATGCCCAAAAGCCTCATTTCCCTACCCCTTTTCTTATTATTTTTTGGAATCCTTACGGCACAACAAACAGCAGTTTTTACCCATCCTCTTGTCGAGTACAACAAGGCGTTGGAATTGTACAATAACAATCAGTTTTTAGCATCTCAGGCACTGTTTGCCAACATTCAAGAAAATACCCAAGACGAAACCTTACAGGGGGACTGTGCCTACTATATTGCCAATTGCGCTGTTAGGCTCAATCAACAGGATGCCGATTTCCTCATGGAGCAATTTGTAACCAATTACCCAACCAGTATTAAAAGAAACGATGCTTTTATACATGTTGCCGATTACTATTTTGAAAATGGAAAATATGCCTATGCAAGAAAATGGTACGATAAAGTGGATGAATCCAGCTTAAGTAGAGGGGCCCGAGAAAAATTTTACTTCAATAATGGCTATGCTTTTTTTGTCAACAAAAATTATCCCGAAGCGCAAAAATATTTTAATCGGGTGAGCGATTCCCAAAGCTATGGCTCACAAGCCAAGTATTATTTAGGTTTTATTGCCTATGAAGGGGACGATTATGAAGAAGCCAACAAGCAATTTGAAACCCTTGAAAATGAAGAAAAATATGCCGAAGGCTTAAGTTACTACAAAGCCGATATGAATTTTAAGCTCGGGAAGTTTCAGGAAGCGATAGATTTAGGGCTACAGCAGTATGATAATTCAAATCCAAAAGATAAAAGCGAACTTTCCAAAATTATTGGCGAAAGCTATTTTAATCTCAATAAATACCAAGAAGCCATTCCGTATTTAAAAGAATACAAAGGGAAAGCCGGAAAGTGGAATAATACCGATTATTATCAGTTGGGGTATGCCTATTACAAGCAGGGCGATTATGAAAGTGCCGTAAGTGAATTCAATAAAATTGTAGATGGGCGAAATGCCGTGGCGCAAAATGCGTATTACCATTTGGCAGAAAGTTACTTGAAACTCAATCAAAAACAACAGGCTTTAAACGCTTTTAAAAATGCTTCCGAAATGGATTTTTCACTCCAAATTCAAGAGGATGCCTGGTTAAATTATGCCAAATTGAGTTACGAAATAGGAAATAGTTATACCAGCGTACCACAAGTTTTGCTTTCATTTATAGAAAAGTATCCTAAAAATGCAAATAATGAAGCTTTAAAGGATTTGTTAATAGATTCCTATATCACTTCAAAAAATTATGAAGCGGCGTTAGAATTGTTAGAAAATAATACATCTTTCAGCAACAAAAAAGCCTATCAAAAAGTGGCATTTTTCCGCGGATTAGAAGTCTATCATGAAGGAAATTATCCCGAAGCGTTAGTGCTTTTTCAGAAATCCTTAAAAGAACCGTTAGATCCTGTAGTGACCGCCCGCGCCACCTTTTGGAAAGCCGAAAGCAATTACCAAGCCTCCCATTTTGAAACTTCTTTGGCTGGATATAAACAATTTTTGCAATTACCCAATGCGGCCCAAACACCCGAATTTAAAACCATTAATTACAATCTTGGGTATAACGAGTTCAAATTAAAAAATTATACCGAAGCGATTACCTATTATCAAAAATATTTGGAGTCTTCTACCCAAGACGCTGCTCGAAAAAATGACACATATTTGCGATTGGGGGATTGCCATTTTGTAAATAGTGCTTATTGGCCTGCTATGGAAAACTACAACAAAGCCATAGAGGGGAATACACCCGATACAGATTATGCCACCTTTCAAAAGGCAATAAGCTATGGCTTTGTGGACCGCCCGGAGAAAAAACTGGAAGAGCTAAAAAGCTTTTCGGCTAAATACCCAAAATCTTTTTACCGTGATGATGCCTTGTACGAATTAGGAAACACCTACCTGGCCCAAGACAACTCCCGCGATGCTATGGTAACCTATCAAAAATTAATCGATGAAATCCCGGGGAGTAGTTATATTTCAAAAGCACTAT
The DNA here is from genome assembly GCA_020435805.1 of Flavobacteriaceae bacterium. Lineage (GTDB taxonomy): Bacteria > Bacteroidota > Bacteroidia > Flavobacteriales > Flavobacteriaceae > Halomarinibacterium. The sequence goes on along the minus strand of JAGQZA010000061.1, from coordinate 3,340 downwards.
TGAAGCAGGCTTTGCTGCTCGACAACACAGGAAAAAGTAACGAAGCTTTGGCTACGTTTAAAAAGGTAACTGCCAATTTCCCTTCCACCCCAGAAGCATTGCAGGCAGTGGCTTCCGCAAAAAATATTTATATTGATCAAGGTCGGGTAAATGAGTATGCTACCTGGGTTAACTCTTTAGGATTTGTTTCTGTTGAAAATGCTGAATTGGATGATGCCAGCTACCAAGCTGCAGAGCAACCCTACTTAGAAAACAAACCCTCGCAAGCTATTTCGCGTTTTGAAGGGTATCTGAAAGATTTTCCTAATGGAGCTCACACCCTACATGCACATTTTTATTTGGCGCAACTCTATTTTACTGAAGCCAAGGCAGAGAAAGCCATCCCGCATTATGAATGGGTTGTGAATAAAGAACGAAGCGAATTTACAGAGCAAGCCCTAGCGCGAATTTCAGAATTATACTTGAGTAAAAAAGAATACGTCAAAGCATTGCCGTATTTACAACAACTTGAAGGGGAAGCCGATTTCCCTCAAAATGTCATTTTTGCGCAAACCAATAGTATGAAGGCGAGTTACGAACTTAAAAAATATCCCGAAGCAGTAGCGTATGCCGAAAAGGTACTTCAAAATGGTAAAATAGATAATACCATAAAAAGTGATGCACAACTTATCATTGCGCGTTCTGCCATGCAAACAGGAGAGGAACAAAAAGCAAAAACTGCCTATGCCGAAGTGGCTAAAATAGCATCGGGTAAATTGGCCGCAGAAGCTTTGTATTATGAAGCTTATTTCAAAAATAAAGAAGAAAAATTTGAAGCCTCCAACACCATAGTTCAAAAATTAGCGAAGGATTTTTCGGGGTACAAATACTTTGGGGCGAAAGGATTGGTACTCATGGCCCAAAACTTTTATGGGTTAAAAGATGCCTACCAGGCCACTTACATTTTGGAAAGTGTTATTACTAATTTTACAGATTTTCCCGATGTAATAGAAGAAGCCAAGGCAGCACTTACAGTCATTAAAGCGGCAGAAGCAAAAACCAATTCGTCTGTTGAGACCGACGGAAATTAATCATTTATCAAATCATACAAACTTTCATGTATAAATTTTCAAAAGACGATTGTTTTATTTCCTCCTTTGAAGGAGGGTTAAGTGGGATGTTAATAGTATTTCTTTTATTTTTTTCAATTTCTCTTTTTTCCCAAGAAAAAGACGATTTGGGGACAGAGGTAGTAACTATTGTAAAGCCATATACGCCTACTATTTCGGATGCCTTTAAGGTAAAAGAAACACCGGTGTTGAACGATACCGATACGCTTCAAAAAAAAGAAGTTCGCTATGAAATCTTTTCGGTGCCAGTAGCCTCTACTTTTACTCCTTCCAAAGGAAAAGCAGCTACGGTCGATAAGGCAAAGCCTTTGCAATTATATGATAACTACGCCACACTGGGTTTTGGGAGTTATACCAGTGTTTTGGCAGAGTTATTCAGTAGTTTTGAAATAAGCCGTACCGATAATGCCGGTATCTTTTTCAGGCATAATGCCTCTCACGGAAATATAGAAGAAACACTTCTTGACAGCAAGTATTATGATACCGAACTAAGTGGAAATTATACAAGTCGCCAAAAAGACATGGCATACAAAATGGAAGCCGGGATACAACACCAGGTTTTTAATTGGTACGGATTGAATGATGCTTTTGATACTGCTTCAGAAGAAACCATACATGCTATTAATCCACAGCAAACCTATTTGGGTTTCAATCTGGGAGGAACGCTTTCTTTAAGTGAATCTGTTTTTGAAAGTGCCACAGCAAAAATTCATTATTTGGGAGATGCCTTTTCTTCTTCAGAAATAAATGTGAACCTTCAGCCTAAGTTTATGCTTCCATTATCAGATTTTAATCTTCAGGTATTGGCTGAAGTAGATTACTTGACGGGTAAATTTGATAGAAATTATACTACACAAGATGAAGTGGTTTACAACTTTTTGAATGTAGGGATTACCCCATCTTTAGTCTATGTAAATGATGATTTAACGCTTTCTTTGGGTGCCAATACCGTGGTAAGTTTGGATTCGGAAAATAGTGAAACTAATTTCTTTATTTACCCAAAAATACAAGCTTCTTATCGATTGATAGAAGAGGTTTTAATAGTTTATGGGGGAGTAGAAGGGGGACTGCAACAAAATACCTACCAACACTTTAAAGACGAAAACCCTTTTGTGTCACCTACCTTGCAAATTGCTCCTACAAGTCAATTATACAATGCCTTTGGCGGCCTGAAAGGAAAGTTGAGCAACCAAGTGGGTTACAACGTTCGAGGGAGCTATGGCAAAGAGGAAAATAAAGCCCTGTTTCAGTTAAATCCGTATAAAGGGATGAGCAACTTTTTTGAAGGCTATGAATACGGAAATTCTTTCGGTTTGGTTTACGATAATTTAAACATATTAAATTTGGTTGGAGAGCTGAAAGTGGATATTTCAGAAGCTTTTATGCTGGGAGCCAATGCTAACTTTTATAGCTATTTGTTAGATAATCAACCCGAAGCTTGGAATTTGCCGGAATTAACAGCTTCGGTATTTTCAAATTTCAATATTACCGAAAAAGTATATGCAGGGGTTTCTTTATTTTTTGTGGGAGAACGAAAAGATGTGTTTACAACTCAACTTTCTCAAGTAGTTACATTGAATCCGTATTTTGACGCCAATGTCGATCTGGGGTATAAAGTAAATGACCGGCTTTCCATTTTTGGAAAGGGAAGTAATCTGTTTGGGAATCATTACCAAAAGTGGCAAAATTTCCCCGTACAAGGTATTCAGGGGCTTTTGGGGGCTACCTATAAATTTGACTGGTAACAAAGCAACCATCTTCTTAATTTTTCATCTACTTAATGGCTTGAAAAGGAAAAGTTAAGTTTAGGGTTTAATATAAAAAGCATCTGTTCATAATCGGATGCTTTTTTTATTTTTGCCAAAACCATTTTTTATGAAAAAGAGCATCGCTTTTATCCTTTTCACAATATTAATTTCTTGTACTTCTGAAAAAATTCAAGTTGACCTTATTGTTACTAATGCCAAAATTTACACCGTAAATGAAGGTTTTGAAATGGCCGAAGCATTTGCTGTAAAAGAAGGAAAAATTGTTGCAGTGGGAACTTCAGAAAGTATTCTTTTAAAATATATTGCTGAAGAACATTTGAATGCTGAAGGAAAGACCATCCTTCCCGGATTGATAGATGCCCATGCACACCTGTATAATTTTGGAATGTCTCTACAAAATGTGAATTTGGTAGGAACATTGAGCAAAGAAGAAGCCCTTCAAAAAATAGTAGATTTTCAGAA
>JAGQZA010000060.1 GCA_020435805.1 Flavobacteriaceae bacterium | reverse complement strand
GCAGGCGCAGTAATAACCATTCAAGGTAAAATTGTGCATCCCGGTTATGCCAAAGGAAAAATGGTCAATAGTATGTATATCGCTACCGACTTCATCAATTCACTTCCACGTTTGGAAACTCCGGAACTTACTGAAGGTCGTCAAGGTTTTTTTCATCTTCATTCTATAAAAGGGGTAGTGGATTGTACCAAACTTCAATACATTATAAGGGATCACAACAAAGAACATTTTGAGGCACGTAAAGAGATGATGCAAAAACTGGCAGATGAGTTGAATGAGCAATATGGAACAGATCGAATTAGTGTGGAGATAAAGGATCAATACTATAATATGCGAGAGAAGATTGAACCCGTGATGCATATTGTAACTATTGCTGAAGAAGCGATGAAACAAGCAGGTATAAAACCCTTAATTAAACCCATTCGAGGTGGAACCGATGGCTCCCAGCTAAGTTTTATGGGTCTTCCCTGCCCTAATATTTTTGCAGGCGGACATAATTTTCATGGTAGATTTGAATATGTACCCGTAGAGAGTATGCAGAAAGCCATAGAAGTAATTGTGAATATTGCAACGTTGGTTGCGGAAAAATAACCAAAACAATATATATTAAAAAAGCCTTCAGTTGTCTGAAGGCTTTTTTATTAAACTATAATTTATTATTTGACGGGAGCGTTAAGCTTAGTACTTTTTTCAATGGAAAGATTCATTTTTTCTATTTTAATTTTTCCAGCTCCTGTTTCAATGATACAGGTACCATCATCCAAAATTTCAGAAACTCTTCCGTGAATTCCTCCGGAGGTAACAATCTTATCTCCTTTTTTTAGATTGTTGAAAAAGGTTTTTTGTTGTTTCATCTGTTTTTGTCTAGGTATTACTATAAAGAAGACAATAAACACCAAAAACAATAAAAGCGGCCCTAATAATTGATTCATAAATAGTTACTATTATTGAACTTTAATTGGGGAACCTGCCTCAGCGCCTTCTTTAGCATTAACAAATGCTTTAATGGTAAGCATTTCTTTTCCTTTTTCGGTATTGGCGGTGATGGTTACGGTTTTACTTACTTGGTTTTTTCCGCTTCCATTAAATTTCACTAATAATTCTCCTGTTGCTCCAGGAGCTACCGGAGTTTTAGAATATTCTGGAACGGTACAACCACAGCTTCCTTTGGCATCTACAATAACCAAGTCAGACTCTCCTGTATTGGTAAAGGTAAATGTGTGCTCTTGTGGAGTTCCTTGCTCAATGGTTCCAAAATCAAATTCGGTTTCAGCAAAGGTCATAACCGGATATTTTCCAGCTTCAGCATCTCTTTCAGCAGCCGCAGCTACATTTTCTTCACTCACTTTATCGGCTGCATTTTCTTTACAAGAAGTAAATGCAAAAACGGTGGTTAAGGCTAATAGAAAAATGGTTTTTTTCATAGTTGTTATTTTTAAATTTTAATATTACTAAACATTTTAAAGCGGGGCTAATGTAGTTATTTTTTTGCTTTTACGTAAGCCCTCTTCCAATTTTATTCAATTTCCCGGCATCAGAAAATTCTTTTACCAGTTTGTCCAAAATACCATTTACAAAGAAACTGCTTTTTGGCGTAGAATACTCTTTAGAAATCTCTAAATATTCGTTAATTGTTACTTTAACGGGTATGGAGGGGAAAAATAAAAACTCTGCAATACCCATTTTAAGGATAAGCATGTCTAAATCTGCAATTCGCTCTGTGTCCCAATTAGGGGTTTTTCCATCTACTTCCTTAGAAAGTTGGTAGTCGTTAAGAATAACTTTACGTAAAAGCTGAATACTAAAGTCTCTATCTTCCTCATCCTTATATATTTGCGGCCTAAATATGCTTTCCTTTTTCTTTTCCGAAAGTTTCGTGAGCATTTTTATGTTCGTAGTATTTACCAAAGGAAAATCGTCTATCCAAGTAAGCTGCTTGTCTTCAAGGTAATCGTACAATTTTTCGTTAGGAGCAATAATTTCTTTGTACAGCCTAATTACCATTTCTTTGTCTTCCTGAAAACTGTTATCTTCCTTGGTAAGATACTCTTTATACCAAGTAGTTTCTTTCAGTTCATTGAATAAAATGGTTACATATTCGTCATCCAAACTCCAATAGTTGAGCTTTTTATTTTTGAGATATTCGGAAAGAGATGTGTTGGAAGCTATTACTTCTATCGCTTTATTATTTATAAAAGAACGACTTGGATTTTTTTCAATAGAAGTAGCTAGGTGTTTTTTTTGTGATTTTTGAAGGAAATTTTCTGCGTGATCTCTCAAAGCCACTAATAACTGAAGCAACAAAGCTTGCAAATCGAGTGTTTTTGAAATACTAAAATGAAGAAATTTTTCTTGCTTATCAAGATCGTGTTCATTGGCTTGATAAAATGCATATAACGACTGCAATACTTTTACTCTTATATGTCTTCTTGTAAGCATATGGTAAAGAACTTTACTGTAAAACAAACAACGCACAAGAATATTCCTGTGCGTTGCAAATATAGGTATTAATCTTTAGTATTACTGTTCATTTTTTCGAGCATCTATTCTTGCCTGTGCAATCTCAAACGCTGCTTGAAAAGTAGTAATATTTTTAACATTGGCTTTGGTTAATATCTCCAAAGTAGTGTTGTAGATATTTTCGGTTTTACGAATGATTTCCTGCTTCCCGTAATTTTCCAATTCGGCATACACATTAATAATTCCACCGGCATTGATTAAAAAATCGGGGGCATACACGATTCCTCTTTCTCGTAAAATCATTCCGTGTTTATTTTCTTCAGCTAACTGATTGTTAGCAGCTCCGGCAATAATTTTTGCTTTTAATTGATAAATAGTATCATCATTAATGGTAGCCCCTAAAGCACAAGGAGCATAAATATCCATTTCTTCTTCATAAAGGTTGTTCCCTTCATAAATGGTAGCTTGGTATTTATCCCTAACACTTTCTAAGCGCTCACGATTTATATCGGTAATAAAAACCTTTGCGCCTTCATTGGTTAAATGCTCTACCAATGCTTCGCCTACGTTGCCAATACCTTGTACAAACACCTTTTTATCTTCCAATACATCACTTCCGTAGGTAAACTTTGCGGCAGCTTTCATTCCCATAAAAACACCATACGCTGTAATGGGTGAAGGATTCCCTGCACCTCCTTTGTCTTCAGAAATTCCGGTTACATAAGGCGTTACGGTTCGCACCAAATCCATATCACTGGTAGCCATACCTACATCTTCAGCAGTGATATATTTTCCGCCTAACGAATTTACAAACTCGCCAAAACGCAGCATTAATTCTGGCGTTTTTTGAGTTTTGGCATCACCTAAAATAACGGCTTTACCTCCACCAAGGTTAAGCCCCGTGATGGCAGACTTATAGGTCATCCCTCTAGAGAGACGCAACACATCATTTAAGGCATCCCATTCAGTAGCATAATCCCACATTCTGGTGCCTCCTAAAGCAGGCCCCAAAACTGTATTATGGATACCAATTATTGCTTTTAATCCTGTATCTTTGTCGTTACAAAATACAATTTGTTCGTGGTTATCGAAGGAAAGTTGCCCAAAAACAGGGGCGATTTTTTTTAGTTCGGGTGAACTAACAATTTCTGTTGTCATTTACGAATTTGTTAAAAAGAACGTGCAAAATTATCCTTTTGATGCATATCCAACAAAAAAAATATCTTAAAATTAGTAATCTGTTAATAAGTTGTTCTTAGAACGTGAAGGAGTTACGCTATTTAAACAAGTATTTTTATAAATACCGAGGAAGACTCCTTGTAGGTCTTCTTATTACTGCCATTGCCACTATTTTCAGGATTGTAGTGCCTGCCAAAATTGGAGATTCTGTAAATGCCATTCAGGCCTATTTTAAGGCTGAAATCACGCTCGAAATGTTAAAATCGCAATTGCTTTGGGATATTTTAATCATTATCGGCGCTGCGCTGCTCTCCGGTTTGTTCACATTTATGATGCGCCAAACCATTATTGTCATTTCCAGATATATTGAATTCGATTTAAAAAATGAAGTCTTCAAACAATACGAGCGCTTATCGCTTAATTTTTACAAGCAAAACCGAACAGGTGACCTTATGAGCCGAATAAGTGAAGACGTCTCTAAAGTACGTATGTATGCGGGACCGGCACTTATGTATAGCACAACAACCATAACCCTTTTTATAGTAGCACTAAGCTATATGATTTACATTGCACCCGAACTTACCCTTTATGCGGTTGCGCCCCTGCCTATTCTCTCTGTGGGAATCTATAAATTAAGTATTGCCATTCATAAAAGAAGTACCATTGTACAACAGTACTTATCAAAATTGACCACTTTTACGCAAGAGAGTTTCAGCGGAATTTCAGTCATTAAAGCCTACGGAATAGAACCCAGAACCAATGCCCAATTTGAACTATTATCCAACGGAAGTAAAGACAAAAACATAGATCTTACCAAGGTACAAGCATTGTTCTTCCCTATTATGGCATTGCTTATAGGGATTAGTAATATTTTAGTTATCTACGTGGGGGGAAACCAATTTATCCATGGAGAAATTGAATTTGGAACCATTGTGGAATTTTTAATTTACGTGAATATGCTCACTTGGCCGGTGGCCATTGTAGGCTGGGTATCGTCTATGGTGCAACAGGCCGAAGCATCCCAAAAACGTATTAATGAATTTTTGAAAGAAGAACCTCAAATTAAAAACCATGTTGAAACAGCTTCCGAAATCCAAGGGAAAATAAGTTTTGAAAATGTCACCTTTACCTATCCCGACACCCAAATTACGGCTCTTAAAAATGTTTCTTTTTCTATCCAACCCGGAGAAACTTTGGGAATTATTGGCAATACCGGAAGCGGAAAATCTACCATTTTGGAATTGATAGGAAGGCTATACGATGTGCAGGAAGGAACCCTAAAGGTAGATGACGTCAACTTGATAGACCTAAATCTTAAAAATCTTCGAAATGCCATTGGGTATGTACCCCAAGATGCCTTTTTATTTAGTGACACCATAAAAAACAATATTAAATTCGGAAAAGCAGATGCTACCGATGAAGAGGTTATCGTCGCTGCCAAAAATGCTGCGGTACACAAGAATATTGATGAGTTTCAGAACAAATATGAAACCGTTTTGGGAGAGCGTGGAATCTCACTAAGTGGAGGACAAAAACAACGGGTTTCTATTGCGCGTGCCATCATCAAAGACCCGAAAATTTTATTGTTCGATGATTGTTTAAGTGCTGTTGATACTGAAACCGAAGAAGAAATACTTCAAAATTTTCAAAAAATTTCAAAGAATAAAACCACCCTTATTGTAAGCCATAGACTATCGTCGGTTAAAAATGCAGACTCCATTATCGTTTTAGAAAATGGAAGTATTATTCAGCAAGGAACTCATTCAGAGCTTATAAACGTTGACGGCTATTACAAAGAACTCTATCAAAAACAACTTTTGGAAAAAGAAATGTAATCTTTCCTTTGCTTATTAGGTTTTTTTTTAGATTTTTGGCAAAACCTTAAAAAAAATTAATCAATTTAAGAGTAAGCAATTTATGATGGAGCAAGAAGAAATTTATTCAAAAGTGATGCGAGCCGGCAGACGTACCTACTTTTTTGATGTACGCGAAACCAAAGCGGGTGATTATTATTTAACCATTACCGAAAGCAAAAAGTTCACCAATGACGATGGTTCTTTCAATTACAAAAAGCACAAAATTTATTTGTACAAAGAAGATTTTACCGATTTTAAAGACAACCTTGATGAAATGATTCAATATGTGTTGGATGAAAAGGGCGACGAAGTAATTAGCGAAAGACATCAAAAAGACTACAAAAGAGAAGATGATGTGGAAGAAGTTGAAAAAGAAGCGTCGGAATCTTCCAGTTTTACCGATGTGGATTTTGATGATATTTAAACCATCATTTCAATAAAATTAAGAAAAACCGCTCCCTTTAGAGCGGTTTTTTTATCTTTAAAACTTTACAAAACGTACCATGAAGAAATTACTTCTCTTCCTCTTGTTGCTTTCAAAAATTGCAATAACTGGACAAAATTCAACAATCGACTTATCCTACTATCTACCTACCGACGTTACCTATAATGCTAACATCCCAACGCCAAAGAGTGTGATAGGGCACGAAGTTGGGGAATGGCACGTCACACATGATAAGTTAGTATTTTATATGCAAACATTGGCGAAAGTCAGTGATAGAATTAGCATCGAAGACCGAGGACAAACTTTTGAAGGACGACCGCTTATTTTACTTACGATCACCGCTCCAAAAAATCATGCAAATCTTGCGTCCATAAAATCGCAGCATTTTTCTCTTACCGAACCTGGTGCCAACGCCTTACAAACAGCAACTATGCCCATTGTGGTGTATCAAGGCTTTTCCATTCACGGCAATGAACCTAGCGGTAGCAATGCCGCCCTTGCTGTAGCTTATTATCTGGCTGCTGCACAAGGGCCCAAGATAGACGAATTACTAAACAATACTATAATTCTTTTTGACCCATCGTTTAATCCGGACGGATTGCAACGTTTTTCCACTTGGGCCAATCAGCATAAAGCGCAAAACATAAATCCAGACCCCAACGACAGGGAATACAACGAAGTTTGGCCCGGAGGACGTACCAACCACTATTGGTTCGATTTAAATAGAGATTGGCTTCCTGCACAATTACCCGAAAGTCGGGCACGCATTAAAACCTTTCATGAATGGTACCCCAATATTTTAACCGATCATCACGAAATGGGCACCAATGCCACCTTTTTCTTTCAACCGGGAATCCCTTCAAGAACGCATCCGTTAACACCTAAGAAAAATCAGGAACTTACGGCTGCCATCGGTAATTTTCATGCGAAAGCATTTAACAAACTGGGAAGTTTATATTATACCGAAGAGAACTACGACGATTTTTACTACGGAAAAGGATCCACCTTCCCCGATATTAATGGTGGGATTGGAATTTTATTTGAACAGGCGTCCTCCAGAGGCCATGCTCAAGAAAGTGATAATGGCATTTTAACCTTCCCTTTTACTATTCGCAATCAATTTACAGCGGCACTCTCCACCTTGGAAGCGGCAGTGAGTATGAAAGAGGAATTACTGAATTATCAGAAAGATTTTTATAGCAATGCCCGTAGTGAAGCTTCAAAGAATACAGGAGCCATTGTTTTTGGGGATGAAAAAGATGCTGCCAAAACTTTTCATTTAGCTGAAATACTTCAGCGGCACAAAATAAGATTCCACCAATTGAAACAAGATTATTCTTCAAAAGGAAAAAACTATAAAAAGGGATATGCGTATGTAATTCCGAAGAATCAAAAACAGTCCCGATTAATTAACGCCATGTTTGAAAAACGAACTCAATTTCAGGACAGTTTGTTCTACGATATTAGTGCTTGGACGTTTCCCTTAGCCTTTAATTTGGATTATGAGGAAACTACATTATCGATAGCTGGCGATGAAGTTTTAAACTTGAAAAAGCCTACTCCTTCCCTTCCCAGTGCCAATGCGTATGCTTATTTACTAGAGTGGCATGAATATTACGCACCCAAAGCCCTAAATACTTTATTGGAAAAAGGTTTACGAGTGAAAGTTGCCATGCAGCCCTTCATTTCTGAAGGTAAAAAATACGATTATGGAACACTTTTAGTTCCTGTACAAAATCAAGTTTTAAATTCCAATGAGCTACTGGAATTTATGAAAGAAACTGCCCAGAGCAGTAGTGTTTCTATTACTTCAGTAACAACAGGTTCCACACAAGGCATTGATCTGGGGAGTACACAATTTAGAACTATTGCACCTCAAAAAGTAGCACTGTTGGTGGGAGAAGGAATCAATTCTTATGATGCCGGTGAAATATGGCATTTATTAGATACTCGCTATGAAATGAAAGTCACAAAACTGGATATAAATGATATTGCTGGAGTTGATTTACGCAGGTACACCGATATTATTTTACCTGCAACATGGGGAGGTGGCCCCGATAAGAACACCACCGAAAAGCTAAAAGAGTGGAGCAAAAATGGAGGTACGCTAATTGCCTTCAGAAATAGTGGAAGATGGCTGGAGAGCAGCGAATTTCTAAAAATGACCTTTAAAACTAAAAAAGATTCTGCTGCCAATATCTCTTTTGAACAAAAGGATGATTACTCTGGTTCCCAAGTAATTGGTGGAGCCATTTTTGAAGCCACATTGGATCGCTCCCACCCTATTAACTTTGGATTTAAAAACGACAAGCTTGCATTATTCAGAAACACGACCGTTTTTGTAGAACCCGATAAAGACAGTTACAATAATCCTATTCAATATACTGCCAATCCATTGCTGAGCGGTTATATTTCAAAAAAGAATCTTTCATTATTAAAAAATACAGTTCCTTTTAAAACAAACCGATTAGGCAGCGGTCATGTTATTTATTTTACAGATAACACCAACTTTAGAGCCTTTTGGTATGGCACTAACAAATTACTGATGAATGCCATATTCTTTGGAGATAAAATGTAATTGAAAAAAATGAATTTGCCAGCCTTGGTTGCAACACCCCACTAAATCAACTACCTTTGCCGCTTTTTTTAAGCGAAAACCATGTTGAAAAAAGTCTTTAAAAATTTCACTCAAAATCCTAAAAATGATATTCTTTCGGGACTAACGGTAGCATTAGCTTTAGTACCTGAAGCTGTTGCCTTTGCTTTTGTAGCAGGTGTAGATCCACTTGTTGGGCTTTATGGAGCTTTTATAATGGGAATTATTACTGCGCTCTTTGGAGGTCGCCCTGGAATGATAAGTGGTGCAACTGGAGCAATGGCAGTGGTTATGGTACACTTAATAAGCAAAGGAAATGAAGTAGGATTATCGCTTGAAAATCCTGTTGAAAGTCTAGGATTGCAATGGCTGTTTATTACACTTTTGTTTGTAGGTTTAATACAAATTTTTGCGGGAGTTCTCAAGCTTGGAAAATTTGTAAGACTTATTCCACACCCCGTAATGATGGGATTTGTAAACGGATTGGCTATTGTTATATTTCTTTCACAATTAGGAATGTTTAAAGAAACTATCAATGGTAAAACACAGTGGATTCAAGGTACTGAACTTTGGATAATGTTAGGCTTAATTGCGCTCACTATGGGCATTATGTTTGGATTGCCAAAACTTACCAAAAAAGTACCCGCAGCACTTATTGCCATAGTAGCGGTGGCAGGTATTACTATTTTTGGAGGAATGGAGGTTCATACTGTAGGTTCTTTTATAAAGGACGGTGGTGGCGAAGGTCTTAAAGGGTCACTTCCATCGTTTCAATACGGTTTGTTTGAATTTACCAATTCACTCACAGGACATTGGGATTTAATTTTTTCTACTGCTTTTATCCTGGCTGCTATTGGGTTAATTGAATCTTTAATGACGCTCAACCTTATTGATGAACTTACGGAAACTCGTGGAAGTGGTAATAGGGAGTGTGTAGCTCAAGGAGGAGCCAATATTTTGAATGGCCTTTTTGGAGGCATGGGTGGTTGTGCTATGATTGGGCAGTCTATTATTAATGTAACATCAGGAGGTCGTGGTAGACTTTCAGGCACTATTGCCGCTGTTTCGCTATTGTGTTTTATACTTTTTGGAGCACCGTTAATTGAACAAATACCTATTGCTGCTTTAGTAGGAGTTATGTTTATGGTAGTAATAGGAACATTTGCTTGGAGTAGTTTTAGAATCCTTCATAAAATTCCATTAGCAGACGCCTTTGTATTACTAGCCGTTTCTGCCATTACGGTTTGGAAAGATTTGGCGGTGGCAGTAATCGCAGGTGTCATAATTTCGGCATTGGTATTTGCATGGAAAAACGCTACCATGATTCGTGCTAGAAAAACAATAAAAGAAAACGGCACCAAAGTCTATGAAATATGGGGACCTTTATTTTTTGGTTCAACTTCTGCATTTAATTCAAAATTTGATATTACTAATGACCCGCAATCTATTGAAATTGATTTTATGGAGTCTAAAGTTTCAGATCACTCCGGTGTGGAAGCGCTAAGGAATGTTGCCAATAAATATCTAGAATGCGGAAAAGAAGTAAAACTTACTCATTTAAGTCCCGATTGCAAAACACTTCTTTTAAAGTGGAACCCAGAGTTTGAAACGATTATAGAAAATGCTGTGGATGATCCTCGTTATTATGTAGTTACCGATTTATTGGATACAGAAGTGTAACTTTCTTTGTATTTTTAAACTAACAAAGAAAAACTATGGCACTTACCCCTTCAAACATGCTTCCATTAGGAACTTCGGCACCAAATTTTACACTCGTAGATACGGTTACAAAAAATATGTATTCACTTCAAGATGTAAAAGGAAAAAAAGGAACGGTCGTCATGTTTATCTGTAATCATTGTCCTTATGTTAAACACGTCAATGATGAGTTGATTCGGATTTGTAACGATTATCGGGTAACTGGGTTTAGTTTTGTAGCAATAAGTAGCAATGACGCTGAGAGATATCCTCAAGACGGACCTTATGAAATGTACAAAACCGCTCAAAAATTGGGGTACCCCTTCCCTTATTTATACGATGAAACACAGGAAGTAGCCAAAGCCTACGATGCTGCTTGCACTCCCGATTTTTACTTATTTGATGCAGATTTAAAATTAGTCTATAGAGGTCAACTGGATAATTCACGACCCGGCAATAGTATTCCGCTTAACGGAAGAGATTTACGTGAAGCTTTGGATAATATTCTTAACAATCATCCCCAACGCAGTGATCAAAAGCCCAGTATGGGATGCAATATTAAGTGGAAGTAATACTTAGGTTATGGGTTATGGGTTATGGGTTATGAATTCTAAAATTAAAATAGATTCTTCACCTTTTACCCGTTTCCCAATCGCACCAATGCGTTTTTAATATGGCTAAAGTGATGCATACTATGCCAAGAATACAACATGGCAAGATGTTTTAATCCAATTTCATCTTTTGTCTCGGGGTGGACGAAAACCCGCTCCCACTGCTCTTCGGAAAGACCTTGAAGGATATATACAATTTTTTGATGCAAGGCTTCAATATGTGCTAAAGACCAGGCAATAGGGGCTTTTTGATAATCGGAAAGTTGTGCAAAGGCATCTTGATTATACGCTTTTATAACAGGTTTGTCTTCTGTTAACGTCCAACGAATGCGGTTGTAGCAATGGTGATGACTATCGCTAATATGATGAATAAGTTGCCTAATAGTCCAACCTTCCGGGCGATAGGGGCTATCCAGTACTTCCTCCTTTAAGTTTAAGGTAATAAGCCTTAATTGCTCCGGAAAAATCTGAAGTACTTTAAGTGCTTCAACTAAATCTTCATTAGAAACTTTTTCGGGTTTTTTGAATTTCCCAATCGGGTATTTTAACTGTTCTATATCCATAGTGCTAAAATAAAAAATGCCTTCCTTAGGGATGGCATTTTTGAATAATTTTTTTGTCTGTTCGAGCGCAGTCGAGAACTAATAGGTTTCAACTGCGCTCAAGCTGATATTCTATTTTACATTCATGAGTTCCACATCAAAAACCAAGGTAGCATTGGGAGGAATCACCCCTCCGGCACCTCGGCTTCCGTAAGCTAAATGCGAAGGTATTACAAAGCGAGCCTTATCTCCCACCTTTAACAACTGAATACCTTCGTCCCAACCGGCAATCACATTTCCCATTCCCACAGGAAACTCAATAGGATTTCCACGCTTGTATGAATTGTCGAACTCACCCCCATCAGCAAACATCCCCTTATAATGTACAGCAACGGTCTTACCAGCTTCGGCTTTAGCGCCATTTCCTTTTTGAATGATTTGATACCGAAGTCCGCTTTCGGTCTGTTCAAAACCTGCTGAAATGCTGGTTAATAATTCTTCTTGTGCTTTTTTTGCAGCAGCTTCCCGTTCAGCTTTGGCTCCGTTAAAATTCCGAAAAGCTTCCACTGCATTCCAGTTTTGGGCTTCCGCACCTACCCGGATGATTTCAACCGAATCCATGGTATCGCCTTGTGCGATACTGTCCACCACCTCTTGACCTTCCACAACATTACCAAATACCGTATGTTTGTTATCTAACCAC
>JAGQZA010000005.1:20554-37343 GCA_020435805.1 Flavobacteriaceae bacterium | reverse complement strand
CCACGATAATGACTTCCTTCATTTTACCGATCAATATTACACTACCGGAATTTTTTTAGGCCTCCGAAAATTGTTAAACCCCGAAGATTCCATACAGAAAAAACATTATGGCTTCTATCTCTTTCAAGAAATCTATACCCCATCTAACATTACAGAAACCAACACACTACTTTTAGACCGTCCTTATGGGGGGATTTTAGGTTTTTTGAATGAATATTCCCTTTCAAATTCCAAGCGCTTTTTAGAATTTAAACTGGCTATGGGGTTTACCGGCAAAATATCTGGTGCCGAGGGCTTGCAAAGCTTGTTCCATACGGCAGTAGCGACCAATTCTCAAAACACGACGTGGAAAGATCAATTAGAGACAACCTTTCATACCAATTTCTATATCAATTATGCGTACGAACTCCAATTTCAACCCAATCCCTTTAGTGTGCATTTTGCTATAAATCCTATAGCGGCCTTTGGGACAAGGGATATTTATTTGGAACAAAATGCGGTTTTTTACTTCGGAAAAAGAAACTCTTTAATGGAAACTATGGCCTACAAACAGTTGGGAACAGAAACTAAAAGAGAGTTATTTTTTGCCATACGTTTAGCCTATCGGTACGTGTTTCACGATGCCATGCTGGAAGGGAACCTTTTGGGGGATAACTCACCATTTTTGGTAACACCGTACCACCAGGTTTTTATGTATAATTTTGAATTATTTTATGGCAAAGGCCGCCATAACTTTAAGCTAACTTACAATTTTGAAACCCCCAGAAACCGGGCTGCAGAACCTCATTTATATATTACACTAACCCTTGCGAGAAGTTATTAAACTTTAAAAAAACAAGCTGATGAATATTCCTTTTGAACCAGAGTTGTTTGGAATAGAAGTGAATATTCATTTATTGCTTGAGTATTTAGCTTTCTTCATTGGATATAAGTATTATCGTTATCTAAGAAAAAAGTCGCAAGACACTATTGATTCTTCAAATAGGCTTTCTATAATCTTAGGAGCTGCCATAGGGGCATTAATTGGTTCAAGAGTTGTTGGTTTTTTAGAAAATCCAATGTTTGAAATAGGCTTCAACAATTTAGTCGCTCTATTGAACACAAAAACAATCATGGGAGGCCTTTTTGGCGGTTTATTAGGGGTGGAGATTACCAAAAAAATAATAGGCGAATCTAAATCATCGGGAGATCTGTTTACGCTTCCTATAATAGTAGGTATTTTTATTGGAAGAATAGGCTGTTTTTTAAGTGGTACAAACGAATTTACGTATGGAAAAGAAACCCATTCGTTCTTTGGTATGAATTTGGGCGATGGTCTCTACAGGCATCCCTTAGCTTTGTACGAACTTGCTTTTTTACTAGTACTTTTCTTTTTTCTGAAGAAAGAAATGACCAAAAAAAAGCAGGAAAGTGGTACGGTATTTAAACATTTCATGATAGCGTACTTTACCTTCCGCTTTTTTCTGGAATTCCTAAAACCGAATGTGTTTTTTGTTTTTGGTCTAAGCAGTATTCAAATACTTTGCATCCTATGCCTTGCATATTATTATAAAACTGTATTTTCAATTTTCAGAATAAAGAACAATGCCTACTAGAAAATATACTTATTACGATTTTACATTAAGCCTCTGCGAAAAATGCTTGAAACGGGTAGATACAAAAATTGTATTTGAAAATGACGCTGTTTTTATGCTAAAACGCTGCCCCGAACATGGCACATCGAAAGTATTGATCGCCGATGACATTGAGTATTACAAAAACATACGAAACTACAACAAACCCTCCGAAACACCCTATAAATTTAACACCAAAACCCATTTTGGATGCCCCTATGACTGTGGTTTATGCCCAGACCATGAACAACATTCATGCCTCACGATTGTTGAAATTACAGATCGATGCAACCTTACTTGCCCAACCTGTTATGCGAATTCCTCCCCTTCTTATGGAAGGCATCGCACTCTTGAAGAGGTTATTAAAATGCTGGACACCATAGTTGAAAACGAAAAAGAACCCGATGTTGTTCAAATTAGTGGTGGCGAACCTACATTGCATCCTCAGTTTTTTGAAATTCTCGATTACGCAAAACAACTCCCCATTAGGCATTTAATGCTTAATACTAACGGAATTAAAATTGCCAAAGACAAAGAATTTGTAAAACGATTAAAAACCTATAGCCCCGATTTTGAGATTTACCTTCAGTTTGATTCATTTAAGAATGAGGTATTACAAACATTGAGAGGAGCAGATTTGAATCAAATTAGAAAGGATGCCATTGAAAACTTAAATGAAGTAAACCTTTCCACCACATTAGTCGTTACCCTTCAAAAGGGCTTAAATGATAATGAAATTGGATCTATTATAGATTACGCTCTAAAACAAAAATGTGTAAGAGGCGTTACTTTTCAGCCAACCCAAATAGCCGGAAGATTAGAACATTTTGATCCTTCAAAAGACCGCATCACCCTTACCGAAGTTAGAAGAAAAATTTTAGAGCAAACTACTGTTTTTCAGCCCAACGATTTACTTCCTGTACCTTGTAACCCAGATGCTTTGGTCATGGGATATGCGTTAAAACTCAATGGAGAAGTATTTCCGCTTACAAGATATATAGACCCTTCGGATTTGCTTGACAATTCAAAAAACACTATTGTTTATGAACAAGATGAGGCCCTGCATGGCAAAATGATTGAACTTTTTAGTACCGGAAATTCCGTAGAAGTAGCAGAAGAAAATTTAAAATCCATCATGTGTTGTTTACCTAATATTGATGCTCCCAATTTGGGCTATGATAATCTTTTCAGAATTATCATTATGCAATTTATTGATGCTTACAATTTTGATGTTAGGGCAATCAAAAAATCCTGCGTTCACATTGTAGATAAAGATTATAAAATCATTCCTTTTGAAACCATGAATCTATTTTACAGAGATGATAAAAAGAAACTATTAGAAGAACTTAAAAATTCAATACTATGATGGTTTTATTAGAAGGAGGATACCTAGACGGGCTCATTTATTTAGTTTTAGCAGTTTTATTAGGCCCCGCAATTATATTAGCAATTATTGGTGCAGCACTTAAAAAAAAATATAAAAAGGCAGCCAAAGTGCTTTTTATAATTGCTGTTGTTTATAGTATTGTTAGTTTAGGAATTTTCGGAGCTTTAATGTATAACAAATAACTTTCTTGTACCTTTGAGCTTATAAATAAAAACGATGATTTTTTTATTAGAAGGAAATATGGACGGTCTTGGCGTTTTAATCTTCCTTATCCTATTTGTAGGATTTGGGATCCCCATTATTTTGGCCATAATTGGGTTACTGTTGTGGCTTACGGAGAAAAAAAAGTCGGCTAAAATACTTTTTATAATAGCTACCGTTTATTTATTAATAAGCTTGGGTATTTGTGGATCAATGTTGATTTAAAACTCAATCTCCACATCCACTTTTTCCCCTTTTCGCTCTATAACAGCTTTGGTTTTTTGCCCTTTTTGAAATGTAGATAGCGTTCTCATGTAGCTCATCATATCCACAATGGTGCTATCGCCTAATTTTTTTACAATATCTCCTTTTTGAAGCCCTGCTTTTTGAGCAGGTTTATCTTCACTTACCCCATCAATGCGCATGCCTTCTCCGGTAAACAAATAATCGGGCACCACTCCTAGAGCTACCTTAAATTCCGGTACATCCTCACTCTCATTTTTAGTTTTTCTGAAAGCTAATTTAGCATCGTTTTCCAAATCTAAAATAATAGCAAAAATGTAATCAGAAATTTTTTGCATTCCTTCATAATTCAACTTTTCAGAATCATCGCTGGGTTTATGATAATCTTCGTGCTGACCCGTAAAAAAGTGAAGTACCGGGATGTCTATTAAATAAAATGAAGTATGGTCGCTGGGGCCTATTCCACTTTCGTGTTCGGCAATGGTAAACCCTTGGTTATTATTTGCAAAAAGCAATTGTTTAAAGACAGGTGAAGTCCCCACCCCATGAACCGCCAATGTATTTTCAGCATTTAATCTCCCTACCATATCCATATTAAACATTACGTTTACCGTTTGTAAATCGATGGTTGGATTTTTTGAAAAGTAATTACTTCCCAACAGCCCCATTTCTTCTCCCGAAAAACCTATAAACAAAAAATTACTTTGCGGATTTTCTAATTTTTTTAACCGCTGGGCTAACTGTAGCATCACTGCAACACCACTGGCATTATCATCGGCACCATTGTGAATAGCGGGAGATTCACCTCTATATAAAGAGCCTTCGCCTCCCATTCCCAAGTGGTCAAAATGAGCTCCAATAATTACCGTTTTCGAGGCCTTGTTATCAATATACCCTATCACATTTTCCCCTGTTGGCAAACTGTCTGAAGGTGTTTCAACAAAAATTGTTTCTTCATGAGGATTGGAACTGGGCTTAAAATTAAATTTTTGAAAAAAACCTTCCGTTCCTTTAGGTGTTAAGCCTAAGTTTTCAAATCGTTTGGCAACATAATTTGCAGCATCAATTTCACCTTGTGTTCCTGTTTTCCGACCCATTAACGAATCAGATGCCAAAAAAGCAACATCTTCTTCTAAGGAAATGGGTGTAATAGGTGTATTTTCTTTACAGGAAAACAAAATCAATACTAAAAAAAGGGGGAGAATTAAACGCATATCTTTATTTTTGCGCAAAATTAGTTATTTATGAAATATTTTGTGTCACTATTGTTACTTTCTGTTATTATTTCTTGTAAAAATTCTGAAGAAACCAAAGTAATCAATACTGAAAATACCCAAGTTGAAACTGTAAAAGACAGCCTTATTTATCCAGAGGAAAAACACTTCAAATCCCTACGACAAGTTACTTTTGGTGGTGATAATGCGGAAGCCTACTGGAGTTTTGATGATAAACAATTGGTATTTCAAAGCAATAATAAAAATTGGGGGTTAGAATGTGACCAGATGTTTTTAATGAATGTGGACGATACTTTTAAAGATTCAAAACCTTCTATGATAAGCACCGGAAAAGGGCGTACTACCTGCGCTTACTTTTTACCGGACAATAAACATTTTGTCTATGCATCTACCCATTTGGTGGATGAAAACTGCCCCGAGGTTCCGCTTCGTGAAAATGGAAAATATGTATGGCCGGTGTATGATAGTTTCGATATTTTTGTAGCCGACCTCGAAGGGAATATTACAGCGCAACTTACTACCGAAAAGGGCTACGATGCCGAAGCGACAGTTTCTCCTAAAGGCGATAAAATTGTGTTTACCTCCACCCGTAGTGGCGACCTTGAACTGTACACTATGAATATTGACGGTAGCGATGTAAAACAAATTACTACCGAATTAGGGTATGATGGCGGTGCCTTCTTTTCACCCGACGGAACAAAATTAATTTTCCGCTCTTCGCGTCCAAAAACGGAAGAAGAAATAAAGGAATATAAAGATTTACTGGCTCGTGGCCTGGTACAACCTACCAATATGGAATTGTACATTTGCAATGCCGACGGAAGCGATTTACGACAATTAACAAACCTGGGCAATGCTAATTGGAGTCCGTTTTTTCACCCCAGTGGAGAGAAAATTTTATTTTCTAGTAATTTTGAAGCCGAAAGAGGGTTCCCTTTCAATTTGTACATGATTGATTTGGACGGAAAAAACCTGGAGCGTGTTACTCACGGGGAAACTTTTGATGCTTTTCCGGTATTCAGCAACGATGGTAAGTATTTAATTTTCTCTTCAAATCGACATAATGGTGGTGGTCACGACACCAATTTGTTTATAGCCGAGTGGCAAGACTAAGTCGCACGGCGACAGCGAAAAATATATAAGTTGTCAAAATATAATTTCAGAAAGTATTTAACTCCCATGCTATTTACTGTACTACTTGCAGTAATGTATGGGAGTTTTGCTTATGACCTCACCCGAATTGACTTCGTAAAACTTATCTCCCTTTATGGAGCATTGTTTTTTCTCAGTTACCAACTTATAAAACAATACGGCCAGAACTTCAACGTGTTATTAGCAATGGGTGTTCTTTTTCGGCTGGTTTTTTTATTTGCAATCCCAAATCTTTCCCAAGACTTTTATCGGTTTCTTTGGGATGGCCATTGGATAGCTGAAGGCATTAATCCGTATCTATTTACCCCACAATTGTATTTAGAAAGCCCAGCCATGCAGCTAAAATTTCCTTTTGAAAATGCTGCTGCACTTTATGAGGGCATGGATGCTTTAAACGGAAGTCATTTTACCAATTACCCTCCCGTAAACCAACTACTGTTTGCGCTAAGTGCATTGCTGGGAGGTCATTCAGTATTAGGGAATATCATGGTACTTCGAATTTTAATACTGCTTGCAGATGTGGGGATTCTTTACTTCGGAAAAAGATTATTGGAACAATTAACCCTTCCTGCACATACTATTTTTTGGTATTTCTTGAATCCTTTCATTATCATAGAACTTACCGGAAACCTTCATTTTGAAGGCGTGATGCTTTTCTTTTTTGTGGTTTCCTTATTTTTTCTTCAGAAAAATAAATGGTTATTATCGGCTGCTTTTTTAGGATTGTCAATTTCCACTAAGCTCATCCCATTAATGTTCTTGCCTTTGTATTTTCAATGGTTTTGGACAAAGAAAGATTCTTTCTTTGTCGGACTCAAAAAATTATTATTTTACTATCTATTGGTTTTAGGAACTGTCCTATTAACCTTTCTTCCATTCCTTTCTTCCGCATTTTTTACCAATTATATTGATACTACAGCCCTTTGGTTTCAACAATTTGAATTTAACGCAAGCATTTACTACATCGTTCGATGGATTGGTTTTCAAACTATCGGCTGGAATATTATTGAAACCGTAGGAAAAATACTTCCGTTTATTATAATAGCTTTTATTTTGATACTTACTTTTTTTAGAAAAAATGAAAGTTTGAAACAATTAATAACAGCTATGTTATTTTCTATTTTCTTTTATTTTTTACTTTCTACCACTATTCATCCATGGTATATAGCAACACCATTGCTTCTAAGTGTATTTACAAAATATCGATTTCCTATCGTGTGGACTGCAACTGTAATGCTTAGCTATTTTGCCTATAAAGAAACTACCGTAGAAGAAAACTTCTGGCTCATTGCAATAGAATATTTAGTGGTAATAGGGTTTGCGGCTTGGGAAATTTTCTTTAAAAGAGCTAACTCTCAAAAGCAGATGCAGGGTCTTTAAAACACTTAAATTCTATAATATACCCATTGGGGTCGCGAAGAAAAAAAGATTTGTGTTCCCCGGGTTTGTCTGCCAGAAATTGCGTTTCATCAATATATAGAAAATCTTCGGCTTTCATTTTTTTATAGAGTTTTTTCCACACATCGTTTTCGAGAATAATTCCGAAGTGAAACGAAGGAAGTACTGTTTTTTCAAAACTATAACTGGGATACGTAAACTTAAAAGTACCCGATTTACTGAAAGTCATTTGGTGACCAAAAAGATTGATATCCACCCAATTCTGCGATTTTCTACCGGCAGGGGCACCAATAATTTGGGTGTAAAATTTTTCGGTGGCCGCAATATGCCGACAAGGCAACGAAATATGAAACTTAGTGTCCATGGGAGTTTATAACAAATAAATTACAACTTCTTGAAGTTACAGATTTTTTTGACACAAATTCACAAGGGTAATTGAAGATTTATAAACATAAAAAAGTTGGTAACTTAAGGAAGCCACCAACTTTTTCTATTTCTAATATACAGAGAGTCCCTAAAAAGGTCTCGACTGCGCTCGACCAGACAAATAACTAATAATCATCACTATCTTCGTCGGCCATTTCGGGAGTTTCGTTGTTTCCTCCCTCCTCATCGTTTTCAAACATATCATCATCCTCATCGTAGTTTTCCATGGTATCTGCCAAACGTTTGCTCACTTTCACCAAATAGATGGTGTCTTCGGTTTTTACCTCAACGGCTTCAATAATTTCATTTTGAGCGTTTCTGAAAACAATAATATCTTTTGCTTCGTAGCCATTCGGAAATTTTGCTACCAGCATTTCTAAAATTTCCTTATTCAGTTTTTTAAAATCTACAATAACTCTTTTCATAAATTACATATCCAATAAGTAGGCAAAAATAAGTGGGGCAACAATAGTTGCATCACTTTCAATAATAAATTTAGGGGTATTGATATCTAATTTTCCCCAGGTAATTTTTTCGTTAGGAACTGCTCCCGAATAGCTTCCATAACTGGTGGTTGAATCACTAATTTGGCAGAAATAGCTCCAGAAAGGAGTATCGGTACGTTCCATATCTTGGTATAACATAGGCACTACACAAATTGGGAAATCTCCGGCAATTCCACCTCCTATTTGGAAGAAACCAATGCCTTTTCCGGAATTTTCGGTGTACCAGTCGGCTAAAAAGGTCATATACTCAATACCACTTTTCATGGTAGAGGCTTTTAGTTCGCCTTTCAATACATAACTAGCAAAGATATTTCCCATGGTACTGTCTTCCCAGCCGGGAACCACCATAGGAAGATTTTTTTGTGCCGCAGCATACATCCAAGAATTTTTAATATCTATTTCATAGTATTGTTCCAATACCCCGCTTAATAATAACTTGTACATAAACTCATGCGGGAAGTAACGTTCTCCTTTGGCTTCCGCTTCTTTCCAAATTTTTACAATGTGTTTTTGCAATCTTCGGAAAGCTTCTTCTTCAGGAATACAGGTATCGGTTACACGGTTTAATCCACGTTCCAATAAATCCCATTCGTCTTGAGGAGTTAAATCGCGATAATGAGGTACTCTTTCATAATGTGTATGTGCTACCAGATTCATGAGATCTTCTTCAAGATTAGCACCGGTACAGGAAATAATATGCACTTTGTCTTGGCGGATCACTTCGGCAAAGATTTTTCCTAACTCGGCCGTACTCATCGCCCCGGCAAGGGATACTAACATTTTAGCTCCGCCTTGTAATTGGTCTTCATACCCTTTTGCGGCATCCACTAACGCTGCAGCATTAAAGTGTAAATAATACTTTTGAATAAATTGTGAAATTGGGCCTTTAGTAGTCATCGTTTTCTTCATTAAATTTTGAGGAACCAGATCCTTTTTTCTGCTCTTTGAAGTTGCTTTCATATTCGTCCTTACTATCCTCCTCAGCAAACTTATAGCTAAGCATTTTATAGTACAACTTGGCTGCTAAAAAGTCGGAAGATTTTTCTTCGGGTCTTGGGCACAACTCTACAATATCAAAACCTACTACATTTCGTTGTTCAAAAACCTGTTTCAAAAAATCGAGGGTTTCGTACCAAAATAATCCGCCGGGTTCCGGAGTTCCTGTAGATGGCATAATGGACGGATCGAAGGCATCCAAATCGAAGGTAATAAATACATTATCGCCTAAGGCTTCAATTACATTGTCCATCCAATATTCATCATTGGCCATATCGTGTGCGAACCAGGTTTTTTCGTTGTCCATGACTCGTGTTTCGGCCACATCCATACTACGAATCGCCACCTGAATCAAATTAGTGGTTTGGCTGGCCTCATAGACCGCACAGGCGTGGTTGCATTTAGACCCTTCATACTCTTTGCGAAGGTCTGCATGCGCATCAATATGCAACACGGTTAAATCATCAAAACATTCGTTAAAGGCACGAATGGTACCGATGGAAATACTATGTTCCCCGCCAAAAATGGTAACAAATTTGTTGCGAAGAATATACTCTTTTACCGTTTTGTGTACTTTATCCACTACGGCTTCCGGAGAAGATTTTTCGGTAATAGCTTCGGCAAGATAGACTCCTTGCTTATATACTTCGGTCTCAGTTTCAATGTCGTATAATTCCATGTTTTCGGAAGCATTTAAAAAAGCTTCGGGTCCTTTATCGGCCCCTTTTTGCCAAGTGCTGGTGCCGTCGTACGGAACCGGAATTAATACTACTTTACTTGTTTCCAGAGCCGCGTACTGCTGCGGGATTCCGGCATACGTTTTACTTGTCATAACCTAAAATTGAAAGCAATTGCTCGCTTGTTTGTTGTTCTGAAAATATTTCGGTTTTTACGTTTCCTTCTTTATCTCTATCTATTAAAATATGCTTTGGTGAAGGGATTAAGCAGTGCTGTAATCCTCCAAAACCTCCAATAGTTTCCTGATAGGCACCCGTGTTGAAAAACCCAATATACAAAGGTTTATCTTTACGGAATTTAGGCAAATAAATGGCGTTTACATGCTGCTCACTATTATAGTAATCGTCGCTATCGCAGGTTAAGCCTCCCAACAACACTCTCTCATATTCATCGTTCCACCGATTTACAGCCAGCATAATAAAACGCTTATTGATAGCCCAAGTATCGGGCAAGGTAGTGATAAATGAAGAATTGATCATATTCCACTTTTCACGGTCGTTTTGCTGTTTTTGATACAACACTTCATAGATAGCACCGCCGCTTTCACCTACGGTAAAACTTCCAAACTCGGTAAAAATATGAGGTACATCCACACCCTCTTCCTGACAGGCTAAATTAATTTGGTTTACAATTTCATCTACCATATAAGGGTAGTCGTATTCAAAAGCAAGCGAGTTTTTGATGGGAAATCCGCCTCCAATATTGAGGCTGTCCAATGAAGGGCAAATCTTTTTTAAACGGGTATAAACTTTTAAACACTTCGATAATTCGTTCCAATAATAGGCATTGTCCCGAATACCGGTATTGATGAAAAAATGCAGCATTTTGAGTTCCACTTTTTCGTTGTTTTTTACCTGACTTTCATAAAAAGGAACTATATTTTTATAGCCAATTCCTAAACGAGAGGTATAAAACTCGAACTTGGGTTCTTCTTCCGAAGCAATGCGAATCCCAATTTTAAAATCCTTTTCAATAGCATCAGACAACAAATCCAATTCTTCATAATTATCAATAATAGGAATGCAATTTTCATGACCGCCATTGATAAGTTTAGCGATGTTATCGATATAAGTATCTCGTTTAAACCCATTGCAAATAACAAAGGTTTCATTATCTATTTTCCCTTCCGCTTTCAGGTTTTGCACAATATTGATGTCGAAGGCTGAGGAAGTTTCGATATGAATATTATTTTTCAACGCTTCGTTCAATACGTGTTTAAAATGCGAACTCTTGGTACAGTAACTGTAATTGTAGGTCCCTTTGTATTCGTGCTTTTTAATGGCACGGGTAAACCAGCGTTTTGCCCTTTTAATATTGTCTGAAATTTTAGGCAAATAGGTAAACTTCAACGGTGCCCCGTATTCTTTTACCAAGTCCATTAAATCTATTTCGTGAAACGTAAGATGGTCGCCCTGTAGTTCAAACTCATCTTGTGGGAAATGATAGGTTTGATCGATGAGATCAATATATTTTGTGTTCATTGTTGGCTATTTCTTCAAAAGTGAATTTAAGAAAAACATCCCGTGGGGTTAAATATAAAATTTTGTTTTCTATTTCTGATAAAAATTAAACAATAATAGGAAGTAAGGCCCATACTTTTTTCCGAAGAAAAGCGGTCATCCAATAATTGGGAGATAAGGAAATTTGAGTGGTGTTTCGGTCACTTACCTGGTAAGCCAATTTTGAAGATAACTTCCTGAACTTCAAAAACCCGAAAGAAAAAAATTTGTTCAATGCGTGATGCAAAAAGCGGAGCAAAAATAATTTTTTTTCGGAATTATAAAAGGGTTGCCAACTATTTTTTGAAGTTAAAGTTTTTAAGAGTTTAGAGCATGGAAAAAAGCCTGATTTCCTCTTGGGTTAACATTCGCCACCGCCCACGGGGAAGGTCTTTTTTAGTTAAATGCCCCAAGGTCACACAATCTACTTTTACCACCTGATAACCCAAGTGCTCAAAAATATCACGGATAATACTGTTCCCCATATTTTTGATTTTTAGCCCAATCTCCTTTTTAGTGGCATTTTCTACATATTGTATCTCCTCTACGGTTATCTCTTTCCCTTCAATTTTGAGTCCTTCCTGTATTTTTTGAAGGTCATCGCTCTTCAAGTTTTTATCCAACTCAATGTGAAACAAACGTGACATGCCTTTTTTATGCAATTTATTGATAAGTGCATCATCGTTAGTGAATAAAAACAATCCGGTGGCGTTTCTCCCTAATCGACCTATGGGTTTTACTTTTGCAGTAGTAGCATTAGCTATTAAATCCATAACTGTTAAGCCTTTACTCTCGCTACTGGTAGCGGCTACTCCTTTGGGTTTGTTGAGCAAAATATAGGCAGTTGCTTCCGGGCTAATGCGCCGACCATCAAACTTTACCTCGTCCCCCGGTTTAACTTGATAACCCATTTCATTGATGATTTTACCATTCACCATCACCAAACCGGTGGCAATATAAGTGTCTGCCTCACGGCGGGAGCAGATGCCGCTATTGGCAATATATTTATTAAGCCGAATTCCTTCTCCGGGTTTCTTTTTGGAAACACCGCCTTTGTTTTCTCTAGAAATGGGAGTTTTGGAGCTATCTTTCTTAATAGGTGCATTCCCACGAGCGTGGCTTTCCTTACGTTCATTATTTCCTCCTCTTCCTGAAGCTTTTCCTTTAGGGGTGTTATCGCGTCTGCTCATGGTATTGGTATAATTTGGGGCAAAGATACGGGAAGAAATGAAACCGAGTAATGTTGTAACAAAACTTTAAAAAATCTCTATAACAAGCCCACCCACCCCAAGCGATCAATCACAGAGTGGATATCCAGCAATACAATACTAAATACCCCAATCACAATTCCCAACCGTAAAATGGTATGCAGTAAAATGTAATGCAGTTTTGCGGCAGATACCCATAAAAATATCACAAATACTACTAGGGCTATAGTTGTGGCTAAAAAGTAGTAACGCATATAGCCAATTTCAAAATAGGTAAGCAAAAAGTAAATAGGCACTAAGGTTAATGCCGCCAAAATGGTGAGCATCCATTTAGACACTTTTTCGCCATACACCACAGGGATGGTACGGTAGTTTTGGGTGAGGTCGCCTTTTATGTTTTCGAGGTCCTTTACCAACTCCCGCATGGAGATTAGCAAAAATAAAAAGGTAGCATGCACAAAAATGACATGGGCGAAGTTTTTGTAATAAATGAAAATGGCAAAGAAGGGAATTACCGCTAAAATGGCCGCTGTGATATTACCAATAAAGGGATATTTTTTCAGTTTATGAGAGTAAAACCACAACACAAATATGTACAACGAAAAAAACACCACGGCTCTAAATGACACATAACTGGCAAAGATCACCGACAGGAAGTTGAGCACAAAATAGGTGGTTAATTTGGTGCGCTGACTTACCAAGCGGTCTAATTTGGTTTTCAACGGACGATTGATTAAATCTTTTTCACGATCGTAAAAATTATTAATGATATAGCCCCCTGCAATGGCAGCTGCAGAAGCGAGTACTAACATTAACAAATTGACATCAAACAGCACTTTACGAATGGGTAAATGCGGCGCCATAATATAGATGGCTGTCAAGTATTGCGCTAAAACAATAATAAGGATGTTATAGCCCCGTACCACAGAAAACAAACTGAGCATTTTCAATAAAAAGTGTTTTTGTTTTCTGCTCAGCATCACAGAGCGATTTAGGCGTCCTAGAAGTTGTAAACCACTTCTAGTTTGTAATCTTTTAAGGCCGCTTTGGCTTTTTCAAGGTCTTGGGTAAAGCCCAGCATATATCCACCACCGCCAGAACCACATAATTTGAGGTAATAGGCATTGGTCTCTATTCCTTTTTTCCACAAAGTGTGGAATTCTTTAGGAATCATAGGCTTAAAGTTGTCCAATACTACTTTGGATAGGTGCTTGATATTTCCGAAGAGCGATTTTACATCACCTTTTAAGAAATCTTCCACACAGGCATCGGTATGTTTTACAAATTGGTTTTTCAACATAGTACGGAAGCCTTCCTGCTTCATCTTTTCCATAAAAATCTGTACCATGGGTGCTGTTTCTCCTGTCATTCCGCTATCTAATAAAAACACGGCTCCTTTGCCACTTTGCGTTTGGGAAGGAATTCCGGCAGGCTCTATATGATCTTTGGAATTGATTAAGATAGGCAAACTTAAATAACTGTTCAGCGGGTCTAATCCTGAAGATTTCCCGTGGAAAAAGGACTCCATTTCAGCAAAAATGGTCTTCAACTGTAAAAGCTTTTCACGAGTTAGGTTTTCTAAAACGGTAATCTTTTCGGTGGCATATTTGTCATAAATAGCAGCCACTAATGCTCCGCTACTTCCTACCCCATAGCCTTGCGGAATGCTGGAATCAAAATACAATCCGTTAGCAATGTCTTCTTTTAGTTTATTCAAATCGAATGTTACCAATTGGGGTTGTTCACTCTGGAGGGTTTCCAAATATTCTGAAAATCGGCGTAAATTGTCATTAGACTTAAATGTCCCCACCGTATGGTGTTCGTCAATTTTTAAAGCACCGTTGTAAAAATTGTAAGGAATAGAAAGACCTTTGGAATCTTTAATGATACCATATTCACCAAAAAGTAGGATTTTGGAATAGAAAAGGGGACCGTGCATGGGCGTTTACAGTTTAGGTAAAGATACTATAATTAGTATAATTTTTTAATTCCGTTACAAAGATACAATATAAACAGATAGTTTTTTCTGAAAGAAATCTAAAAACTTTTAATTTAAAGCTGCAACAACCTTCAGATTTTTAGTATCTTACCATAAAAACTGACTATGAAAACTTTTCTTCTCCTCTCTTTTGTACTGCTGTCTTTTTTTTCCTTTTCCCAAACCCACGTTTGGAATGGGAATGGTGGGGATAACCAATGGTTTAATGCCTCCAATTGGGATGCAGGCACGGTACCAAATGCTTCCAGCACGGTGCTGATTGAAAATGCTGCTGTTAACATACTTTCTTCCTCAGCGACTGCCAGTAGTATCGATTTAGCTTCAAGTGCTACGCTCACTATTAGTAATAACTTTACTGTTTCTGGAGTTGTAAACATTTCTGAATCAAGTACCGTTATTATAAGCCAAGGAACCCTTAGTGGCGTTACGTTTCAAAATTTTGGGTTACTTCAGTTTGAAACATTAGACCAAAAGCATTTGAATAATGTAACTATTAACAATCACTACACAATGGCAGTTGTTACTAGTGGTGTCATTCATCTTGACAATACTACGACTATTAATAATTTTGAAACAGGAACGATTTCTATCGATAGTAACGGAGGAATTGTGGAGGATTCTGGCACGGCCACCTTAAATAATGAGGGTGTTATTCAAAAAATGGGAAATTCGCCCGGGGCTTTCTATATGATTTTTGACACCAACAATCATGGTAGTATTGAAGTGGAAGCAGATCAAACTTTTTTGTTTTTAGTAGCCTCCCAAAACTTTACGAATTTCCAAGATGGAATTTTAACAGGCGAAGGTGCCTTCGATATTACTGCCAATTTTGTAAACCATGGTTTCATTAACCCATCGGACGATGAAATTACCGGAACTTTAGAAATTGTAAACAATTTTAATTTCCCAAGCTTTGCCACCTTAGTCATTGATGTAAATAGTGCTTCAGAATATGATGTATTAGATGTTTTTGGCTCCCCATTAATTGAAGGGAACTTAGATGTAAATTTACTATCAGAATTAAACCTAAATGACGAGTTAACTGTAATAACAAGTAGCAATCCTTTAAGCTGTAATCTACCTACTAAAATGACAGCTTTCTTTAAGGAAGGAACTTATTTTTTTGATGTTATTTGCACTAGTAATGAGGTGACTTTAAAAGTTTCTGATATTGTTTTTTTATCTGTAAACAATTTCGTAGCAAACAACCATTTATTAATTGCAAGCCCAAATCCTTCAAAAGATGTACTTACGTTTAATATACCTGCTTCAGCACTTCAAAAATATTTAACATTATCTATTGAAGTAGTCAATATTTTTGGGCAAAAGGTGGCAGAATTTCCATTAAATGAGATTGAAACAGTGTTTAATGTATCCCGGTTTTCAAGTGGCATTTATTTTGCCAACCTAGTTTCGGAAAAAGGAATT
Source organism: Flavobacteriaceae bacterium (assembly GCA_020435805.1). GTDB lineage: Bacteria > Bacteroidota > Bacteroidia > Flavobacteriales > Flavobacteriaceae > Halomarinibacterium. The sequence continues at coordinate 21,314 of JAGQZA010000005.1, read as the reverse complement.
CTGGCAACTACAAAACTTTTGGTAGAATAATTAGAGTTTTTTGGCTCCTGTTCCGGTGCAATCCTGAAGGATTTCTCCGTTTTTACAAAATGGAGTAAGTTCCTTTTTAATAAAATTTAAAACCACTTCCTTTTCAGCCTCAGGATAGAGTACATGCACATTGGCACCGGCATCTAGCGTAAAACACACATTGCTACTTGTTTCTCTTCTGAAATTCCAAATACGATTGATAATTTCCAGCGTATTGGGTTTCATCAATATAAAATAGGGATGGGAAGTAAGCATCATCGCATGTAACGATAGCGCTTCACTTTCCACAATTTGAATAAATGTAGAAAGGTCTCCACTTTCCAACACCGGGATTAGTTTTGAAAGGTTTTCATTTGCTTGTTTGAAGCGCTGTTCCGCAAAGGGATGCTCGTGCATCAAGTTATGCCCCACTGTACTGCTTACCTGCTTCTCTCCTTTATCCACTAACAAAATAGTGTCTTGGTAGCCTTCAAAATTCTTATGAACTTTATTGGGGTATTTAATCCCAATTAAATCTGAACTTCCCTCAATATGAGGATGGTTGCCCCAAACCACCAAAGGCCCTTCAATACTACGGCAAGCACTACCGGAGCCCAATCGAGCAAGGAATGAAGCTTTACGGGTCTGGTCGAGCGCAGTCGAGACCTCCTGCAAACTCTTTTGCTTTAAATAAGACCCCTCGACGGCACTCGGGGAGACCATAGAGTGTTCCATGGAAACCAAACAACAT
>JAGQZA010000005.1:2183-20455 GCA_020435805.1 Flavobacteriaceae bacterium | reverse complement strand
CGTTCGAAGAATTTTAAAATTTTAGGTTCAAAAGCTATTTCCCGCTTTCCGTCAAGATACACTTCAAAAGAAAAATCTGCACTGTTTTTCTTTTCATAAAGAACAGTTGTTCTTGTATGACTTTGACTTAGGGTAAAACTTAATGAGGCATTTTTGGGCAATTGCTCGCCGTATTTTCCCCAATATTTTATCAAAGCAATATTGCTGGGAGCTTGCCAGGAAACCTTTCCTTTTTCTAGAAATATTGAATATATCTTTGGAAGAAAATTCACGTTATTCATTGACTCTTTAAAAAGCAAATATAACCAATTAACAAGTTTAGCTTTTGTTATGATGACATTTTAAAATTCCTACGATGTTATAGAAATAACAATAGATATAACTGATTTTTAGTATCTTTCCCTATCTACATTAGATGGGGCAATGGCACAACTAACAATCCAAGAAAAGCTGGTTTCTGAGATAAAAGCCAATAACCAATTGGTTTTGAAAGTATTGTACCAAAATAATTACAAAAAAATTGAACATTATATCTTAAAAAACAATGGATCTATGCCCCAAGCAAAGGACATTTATCAAGAAACTTTTATAACCGTTTGGCAAAATATTAAAGACGGAAAGTTTACACCTCATAATGAAACAGCTTTGCAAGGTTATTTGTACCAAATAGCTAAAAATAAATGGACCGATGAGCTTCGATCTTCAAGATATAAAAAAACCAGTTTCGTAGAATCTTTTCAGCAGTTTTCGGAAAATGGTGAGGAAAATCCCAATTCGTTTTATGATGAAAAAGAAAATAGAATAGCACTGGCAGAAAAAGCCTTTCAAAAAATGGGGGGTGAATGTAAAGAGCTTTTGAGCAAATTTTATTTTGAAAAAAAATCATTGCGGGATATTGCTTCCTATTTTAATATAGGGGAAGCTTCAGCAAAGAATAAAAAATATCGTTGTATTCAGCAATTAAAAGAACTTGTAGAAAGCCCCAATTAAATAAATGAACAAAGAGAACCATATATCACAAGAATTACTGGAAACCGTTGAAAGGTATGTAAACAATACCATGGAAACCGGAGAAAGAATAGTTTTTGAAAAATCACTTCAGGAAAATAATGATTTACAACAACAAGTAAACGATATTAAACTACTGCTATCGGGTATAGAACGGGCTACTTTAAAGGATAAATTAGAAGAATTTCATAAAGAAATTGAAGAAAATATCCCAAAGCGTTCCATTTTGCATCCCAAAACTGAAAATAAAAATGTATTCTATGCTATTGCGGCTTCAATAGTCTTGTTTTTAGGGGTTTTTGGGGTATTTAATTTACAAAGTTCTAACGAAAAATTGTTTTACAAATATTTCACTCTAGACCCTGGGCTTCCTACAACTATGGGGAATAACCGAGCCTATAATTTTTATGATGGTATGGTTAATTACAAACGCAAAGAATATAACCTAGCCCTTGAGAAATGGGAAAAACTTTCTATAGATAATAAAGATAACGACACACTCAATTATTTTATAGGGGTCACTTACCTAGCCAAAGGAAATAGTGAAGAAGCTATCACTTTTTTAGAGAAAGTAGCTCAAGAAAAAGAAAGTGTTTTTTTAGGTGATAGTTATTTTTATTTAGCCCTTTCCCAAGTAAAAAAAGGCAACCTTGACCTTGCTAAAGAAAATCTTAAAAAAAGCAATCATCCCGAAGCAACAAAAATTTTAAAAGCCCTTGAAAGAAAATAATCATGAGAAGGGTTAAAACATATTCTTTTTTTATTGTTGGATGTTTTTGCCTTTTTAGCACCCTTTCTTATTCCCAAGAAGATTATAAGGCAGGAATCTTTCAAATCGAAAAATGGATTAAATCCGATTCTATTGCACAAGCACAAGCTCTTCTCGACAAGAAACTTTCGCTTTTCCGAAATACAAGTAATTATGACAGCCTTGTGAGTTATATTGAAATTGTAGGAAGTTATGCGCTGGCGAATGGCGATAAACAAAAAGCCTATAAAAAAGCCGAACAGTTTGTTGCAGAAATTAATAAAAGTGAAGATCCTACCATAAAATCTTTAGCCTTACAAAGCTTGGGGTATCTCCATAGTGGGACAGGAGATCCAAAAGAAACCTATGCTATTTATACTGCGGCTTACCATTTGGCAAAACAATCTAGTACTCCAGAAAAAGCCAAACTTTCAAATATTGAATATAAATTAGGGTACGAGGCCAGTAATTTTGGAGACTTTCAACTTGCCAAAAAACACTATCTGGATGCTGCAAAAACACTGGACAAATTGAAAAGTACTGATGTGGAGTTTTATCAGCAAATTTTCAATGCCATGGGAGGTATGATGTGGATGGAAGCCAAATTGGATAGCTCCAGTTATTATTTCAACAAATCCCTTGAAGCACTTAAAAAAGCAGATGAAAATGATTTAATGAACTCCTTATTTAGACCCGCACTTATTAAGATGAACTTAAGTGTTTTAAAAAATGCATTGGGCGAAAATAGCGCCGCCGTGATGCTTTCACAAGAAAGTATTCAAGGATTTGGAGCATTTATTGAAAAATCTAGTGATGAATTTCGAATACTAAGCGCCAAAAGGCATCGCGCCACTGCCATTGAAAATCTGGGAAGTTATTATCACACCATGGGTGAATTTAAAAAGGCCGATGCCGTTATCACTTATGCCAATGCTGAAAAAAAGAAATTTTCAGAGCCTAATAGCAGTACCATGATAATTTCCCGAATTATTCTTGCACAAGCGAAAGTAGGAATAAGAGACTTTGAATCAGCTAAGGAACTTCTTGAAGAAGCCTTAAAAATTATAGAAGAAAACCCAGGTGTTGAAAACTACTGGAAATCTGGAGCACTCTCAACATTAGGAAAGGTTTATGAGTATTTGGGAGATACAGAAAATGCGTATAAATATTATACCCTAGGAAATCAATCTTACCAAAGTACACTTCAGGGCGAATACAACAAAGACTTTTTTGATGAACTTATTGATGCCTCACAATTTTATGCCAATGCAGGTTACACTGAAAAGGCCCTTGAAGTAGCCGAAGAAATCTACGAAGAAGGTAAAAAAAATGATTTTAAAAATACCCTTCAGGACTTTTATCATACGGTTAATTTGGCAGAAATAGCTTTCTTATTAAAAGACTATGAAAAAGCCACTAAATATGCTGAAGAAGCGCTTGATTTTTCACTTAAAGATTCGAAGAATAGTGTAGTTATTGAATATCGAAAACCAAAAGCACTATATGTTCTAGCTGCAGCGAAATATGAACAAAACAAAAATACTTCTGCAGAAAAGTTACTGGAATTGCTTGATAAAATCGAGGAAGGATTGTCTATTTTGGAAACCCGAAAAGCTACTATTAAAAATTACGAGGATGTAAGCCTACTTATTGAAGAAAACACCCAACTTTTTGAACTTGCAAAAAAAATTCGCCTTCAACTCTTTCAAAAAACAGAAGACGAAAAATATCTTGATGATGTTATCTCCCTTCACGAAAGTGCTATGTATTCTCGAATTAGATCTAGACTTAATTTACGAAACGATCTCTTGCAATCTAAAATTCCGAAAGCAGTAGTAACCCGAGAAAGAACCCTAAAAAATAGCCTCAACCAAATAGTTTCAGAAACCAATTCAAACAGTATCGATGCCTTTTTTGAAGCCAATAATGCATGGAAAAAATTTATGGATACGCTGAAAGCCCAATACCCGGAGTACTATAAATTACATTATGCAACGCTGGAAGAATCGGTCGCCGATATTCAAAAATATATTCCAAAAAATGCCACATTGATACGCTATCTTTTTGTGGACGAAAATTTATATGCCTTGGTAATTACCCCAGAAAAAAGACAATTATTCCCATTAGATTTTCAACTGGTAAATACTATGATTTTGGAGGTGTCATCTCAAGAATTTGAAGTACAGAAAATAGCCCCAAAACTGCATCAACTTTATAACGCTTTATGGAAACCGTTTCAAAATGAGGTTACTACCCAGCACGTAATCATTGTTCCAGACCGGGAACTTTTCAATGTGAGTTTTGAAATGTTAACACCAGAACCTATCACAAGCTTTTCTGAAATTGCAGAAAATAGTTTATTGGCAAAATATAATATTAGTTATCAGTTTAGTCTTTTGGTATTAAAGCCCAAACAAAATATTATTAATACGTTCGATGCCAATTATGTAGCTTTTGCTCCAGAATTTTCAGACACCATGAAACAACAATACCAATTGGTGGTAAAAGATTCTTCTGTTATGGACAAAGCATATCTTAATCTGTTACCACAACCCTTTAGTGTGGATGTTATAAAAAAATATTCAAAAGAATTTGACGGCCAATCATACTTAAACAATGAAGCTTCTAAACAATTATTTCAAAAGACAGCGGGAGAGCACAAAATTATTCATATTGGAACCCATGCCGAAAGTGATAATATTAGCCCCGAACTTTCCCGATTGGTCTTTGCCAAAAATGCTGAAACTAAAAATTTAGACGACAACTATTTGTACACTTACGAAATTTACAACTACAACCTCGCTTCTAATTTGGCAATCCTTACTGCCTGTGAAACAGGAAAACCAGGCTATCAAGCCGGTGAAGGAATGATTTCTTTGGCGCATGCATTTAATTACGCCGGAAGTGAAAGTATTCTTACGAGTCTTTGGGAAATTGATGAAGAATCCAGTTCAAAAATCATTGAAATTTTTTATGAGTACCTTTCCGAAGGGCTCCCCAAAGACGAGGCCCTTCGTAAAGCCAAACTAGATTATATTGCCTTTGCAAAAGGTCGCACAGCTTCTCCTCAGTATTGGGCCGGTCTTGTGTTAATTGGTGATACCTCCCCAATTGAACTTAACAACTCATCCAATATAATTTACTGGGTTTTAGGAGGAATTTTACTCCTCTTGCTACTTTATTTTTTTCTTAAAAAAAGAAGTTAGCCTTTTTTTGATGACATTTCAAAAGGGATTCGATGTATAAATACAAAGAAACCTCTAAACCACATTGTCATGAAAAATATTCTATCTGTATGCTTTACATTTCTTATTTCAATTCCCTTATTCAGTCAAGGAATTCCTCCTAGAGAAGAAGTTAATCTTGATGATGTTTACAATCAATATAACCTTACCGGTGAAGGAGTTCTAGTAATAATGTTAGACAGAGGGATAGATTACCGCCACCCCGATTTTTTAGATGAAAATGGTAATACGCGTATCGCCTATATTTATGATATGCTGAATCCTTCGGGGGCAGGAAGTAACCCGTACGGGATAGGGACTATATTTACTCAAGCGCAAATAGATGCCGCTTTAGATAACAATGACCCTCCTTTATCTACAGACAGGCATGGCCATGGCACCGCAACTACCGGAATTGCAGTAGGAAATGGAAGTGGAACAGCGGGCTTAGAGTTTCAAGGTGTAGCACCCAAAGCTACTATTATTAGCATAAAAATAACACAAGATTCCTTCCCTCCGTTTGGAAGTGAACCTGGTCAAACTGGATTTTTTGATCCCTCTTATTTACCAGTAGCCATGCAATTTGCTGCCGATAAAATAGCCGAACTCGGTCTTCCTGCAGTAACCCTTATGAATATTGGATCTATTGGAGGCCCCACAGACGGTACTAGTACTGTGGCAAGGGCTATAGATAATTTTGTTACTAATACAGGAACTCCCTTTTTATGTGGTGTGGGAGATGACGGAGGAAATAACAACCATGCGTCGGGGACTATAAACCCTTCAGAAACTATTGAAATTGAAATACAAAAAGGGGAAACAGGTAATGTTCGCTTCGATTTATGGTATAGTGAAGACGACCGCTTTACAGTAAGTATTGAACGTCCCAACGGAACAATTCACGGCCCTTACACTGCACCTACAGGAGCAAATGTTTCAGCCGATCAAAATTTGGGGGATATACAATTATACCATAGAGGAGCCAATGTTGAATTTTGGCAAGCAACTTCTAACCGAAGAGAGTTAATGATAGATATTAGCGGAGTAACAGGCACCTACAAGGTAATTTTACAAGGTGCTCAAATTAACAATGGAAACTTCCATGCCACCTTAAATCCCTCAACTTATTATAATAACAACAGATTTTTAACTTTTGCAAACTCAGGTTATAGCATCAATGACTATGCGAGTTCAAACTTGGTCATAACCCCCGGAGATTATGTGGTTAAAAATGATTGGGTCGATATCAATGGTGTTTTCAGAGATATTACTGGCCAAGGCGAAACTGGTGAAATTTGGATTGGTTCCAGTAGTAGTCCAACTCAAGATGGAAGATTAGGCATAGACTTCGCAGCACCCGGCGAAGTATGCCATGCCGCCTATGCAGATAATACCTATTATGAAAGTTTCGCTTTTAATGTCCTTCAAAATAGCAATGGTTTATATGGAATTCAAAATGCCGTAAGTGCTGCTGCTCCCCTATCTTTAGGGGTTATTGCATTAATGTTGGAGGTTAATCCTAATCTTACTCCGCTAGAAATTAAGAATATCCTCCATGACACCGCAAGGCAAGATGCCAACACAGGAACAGTGCCTAACGATACTTGGGGGTATGGAAAATTAGATGCGTTAGCAGCTATTGATGAAGCCTATGCAAGCTTAGGTGTTTCAGAAAATAAAGAACTAAATACTACTATTTATCCAAATCCTTCAAATGGAGAATTTACGATTCTAGTTTCTGATAAATCTCAAAAAATAAGAATAGAGCTTTATAATACGTTAGGGCAATTTTTAAAGGGAAATAATTACGAAACTACAAATCCCATTCAATATTCTATTGAAGGTGCTTCTGGACTTTACTTTTTAAAGATAATGAATGAGGAAAAAGGCCTTCAGAATACAATAAAAATACTGAAAAATTAATCTTAATTTTTATAGGATTGAAGCTGTCATATACTGTGACAGCTTTTTGATTTTAGTGATGACATTTTTCAATTGTTTCGATGTGGTATTGAAGTATTCCCAAATCTACTTCTTACTCTAAATCTTATCAGGCTTAACCTACTGTGCTTTTTAAAAATAGTTTATGAAAAAAGCAGTATTTCTTATTATACTTATTTCAACAATCAGTTTATCCCAAGTAGGTATTGGGACCACTTCCCCTAATGCCTCTTCAGCACTCGATATTACAAGTTCAAACTCAGGAATTCTTATCCCAAGAATGACCGAAGCGCAACGAGATGCCATTAGCAGCCCGGCAACAGGATTGCTCATTTATCAAACAGACAATAGTTTTGGTTTCTATTATTTCGACGGTGTATGGAGACCCATAGGGGGTAACACCATAGAAAAAATTAATGATTTAACCGATGGAAAGTCTGATAACGATGGTAGTCAAAATGGTTCTTCCATTTTTTTGGGCATCGATTCCGGTGCCCAAGATGATAGTTCAGATAACCGAAATGTAGGTATTGGTTATCAATCGCTTTCCATCCTTACAAGTGGTTATCACAATGTTGGAGTGGGTTACCAAACCTTGCAAAATACAATTAATGGTGATGGCAATGTAGCGGTGGGATATCAATGTCTTCAAAATAATATAGCAAATGGAAATATAGCTATTGGTTATCAAACCCTTATAGCAAATGTAAGTGGTGATAGTAATGTAGCTATGGGTTCTGGTGCGCTACAAGCTAATCAAACTGGAGATCGCAACATAGCCATTGGAAATTATGTATTAAATGGAACAATTGGAGCTTCGGATAATATAGCTATTGGATATGGAGTATTAGGAGGTACCACCTCGAGTGGAAATATAGGCATAGGAAGAGATGTCATGTATGCTCAAACCAGTGGTTTCCATAATATTGGTATTGGAAGACAAGTACTTATGTCAAATCAAACAGGCTATTTCAATACAGCCATTGGATACCGAAGCATGTACGATATGACAGGAGGGAACGACAATGTAGGGGTAGGGAAATATACCTTAGAACATAATTCTGGAGATGAAAATACGGCCATTGGAAACACCGCATTATTCTTTAATACAACAGGGACCGGGAATACGGCCTTGGGCAGGCGTGCCATGAACGAAAACACTACTGGTAGCTTTAACACTGCTATCGGAATGGATGCCCTTAGTAGTACTAACATGGGAAACATGAATACCAGTATAGGGTACAATTCTGGCACAACAGGTAATTACAATACCCTTGTAGGAGCTGCTGTTGGTGCAGGGTCGGGAGATAATAACATTATTATTGGTTATGATAGTGATTTATCTTCTTCATCTGTTTCCAATGAAATACGTATGGGTAATACTTCTATAACCAATGCGCGAATTCAAGTTGCTTGGACCATTACTAGTGACAAACGTTGGAAAGAAGATATACGTGAGCTTTCTTATGGCACTGATTTTATTTCGAAACTTCGTCCTGTGGATTATCTTCGAAAAAATGATGATAGAAAACTTAGAGAGGCTGGATTTATTGCGCAAGATATAGCCCAAGTTATTGAAGAACTTGGTTTAAATAATATGGGTATGCTTTCACAGGATGAAAATGGAAATTATGAACTAAGATATAATGATTTTATCCCAATTGTTGTAAAAGCCATACAAGAACAAAAAGAAGAAATTGAAACACTTAAATCGAGGCTTTTAAAAATTGAAAAAATGCTTAATTAAACTTAGCTAAATCAATTAGTTTAAACATGGTATTAAAATTTCTTGTGGTAGCATGGACTTTTAATTTGCTTTCAAAAAAGTTGCTATTCAATTTTGAATTCCCATAACCCACTGAAGAGAATAAATAGATACAATCTTGGGTGATGGCAAATTTCTCTCCTTCAAAAGAAATGGCTTCTATAGCTTTTATTTTTTCTTCGGAAGGTGTTTCAAAAAGCAACATAAAATAGCTTTGTCTCTTCTCTTCTTCTGAAAAGGGACAGTCATTTAAAATTTCAACAATTTCATCGGTAGTTTTTAGCAGTATAGGAACTTGCCAACCCTGCCTTTCCTCAATGGCTTTCAGCAGCTTTTTTTCTAATACTTCTTTGCTTTCTTCAGCTTGAAATAGCCAATTTCCCGTTTGTAAATACACTTGGGGATTTTGAAAATTAAGGTTAGACAATATTTCAAACTGATTTGCCTTAGGAAACTTTTTATGTCCCCCAACGTTAATCCCTCGCAAAAAAACAATATAAGTCGTCATGAGTTTTCTGCTAATGCTTTTGCAATCATAAAACCACCTGTCCACGCATTCTGAAAGTTAAATCCGCCAGTGATCGCATCAATATTCAATACCTCTCCGGCAAAATATAGGTTTGGATGTAGTTTACTTTCAAAAGTTTTGAAATTCACTTCTTTTAGATCAATTCCACCTGCGGTGACAAATTCTTCTTTAAACGTATTTTTTCCGGTAACTTTAAAAATAGCTTCCGTAAGTTCATTGGCTATGTTTACAAGTTGTTCTTTTGAAGCTTCTGCCCAGGTAATAGTTTCAGGTATTCCCGTGTTTTTAATCAAATTTTTCCACAGGCGTTTCGGAAGGTCAAACTGGGCATATTTTACAATGGTTTGTTTTCCATGAGTTAGTTTTATTTGTCTCAAGGATTCCAGAGTTTCCTCCTTTGTTTGATCCTCCAGCCAATTTATTTTAATGGAAAAATGATAGTTCAATGGTTCCAAAATTCTTGCTCCCCATGCCGAAAGTTTTAAAATGGCTGGACCGCTCATCCCTTGGTGGGTAATTAACAAAGGCCCTTGTGTTTGTAATAATGATTTTCCATTTTCAGAAATAATTTCTACTGTAACATTTGTCGCCACGCCCGGTAAATCTTTTATTCGTGGATCCTGAATTGTAAATGTAAACAACGATGGAACGGGAGGAATAATAGTATGTCCCAAACCTTCCAATAATTTCCAAATTTTGGGATTGCTGCCCGTAGCGATGACCAATTTTTTTGTCAAGAACGTTTCAGAAGTTGTTTCCAGTTTCCAAAAAGGTGCTTCAAAAGTTATTTTTTGGACAGCCTGTTTTAATACTATTGAAATGTTTAATCGCTTGGCTTCTGAAAGGAAACAATCAATAATAGTTTGCGATGAATCTGAAATTGGAAACATTCTCCCATCTTCCTCAATTTTTAAGGAAACCCCTCTTTTTTCAAACCATGCGATGGTATCGCCCGTCATAAAGGTATGGAAAGGTCCTAACAGTTCTTTTTCCCCACGCGGATAGTTTTTGGTAAGTTCTTCCGGTAGAAATTCTGCGTGAGTGACATTACAACGACCACCACCCGATACTTTTACTTTGGTAAGGACCTCATTGCCTCTCTCTAAAATTGCAATATTGGCATTCGGAATGTTTTCTGCAGCGTTAATGGCCGTGAAAAATCCGGCAGCGCCGCCACCTACAATAAGAATATCAAAAGTTTGCTTCACGTTTCAAAAGTACTGCATTTCAAATAATTGTAGGAAAAATAAAAAGGAACGAAAATTATTACTAAATTTCGCTTACTAACAACTAAATCAATACATTATGTTTTCAAAAAGTAATTTAATTAGTACGCTTGCTACCGCCGTATGGGCATATCTTGGCGGGTGGGTTTTGTGGGGCATGATTGGCGATAAAATGTTGGCCGATCATATGCTTGTTCAAAATTTAATGCGCCCCGAGGATCAGATAGATATGATTCATCTTATTATTGGCTGTATTGTAGTGGGCTTTTTCTTTTCTGCTATTTACTGGAAATTTGGGCAAGCAAACTATGGCATTAGTTCCGGAATTCAATACGGTGTATTGCTGGGTTTGCTCTTTGGAATAGGAGAGGGATTAATCAATTTTTCGGTAATGGCCATGACAGATATTACCGGGGTCTTTATTAACGCCTTTATTTATGTACTATTCTATGGAATTATGGGCTTACTGGCAGGTTTGGTCTATCAAAAAACAAGTCCAAAAGCGTAATCCATTCAAAATTGTAATAAAATGAAAGCTTCAGAGAAATCTGAAGCTTTTTTTATTTATTTAATAGGTACTGTATTTTTACTTTTTTTCTACCCCATTCCCGGGCGGCTTTAATATCATCTCCAAAATAAATATCAATTCGGTTTTTCCATTTGGCGTGCATTTTATCATTTACAATGTAAATACCTTCCAAGTCTTCAATTTTAACTTTTGTATTTCGAGTAAGCCCAAGTTTAATGAGATCTTTTGAAACCGCAATAGATTTTACACTTGCTTTAAGAGTGTCGCCCCAAGCGGTGTGGTAAGGATTACCATCTGTCTGCCATTTTGTTGAATTGTAAGCGGTGGCAACAACGTCCAACTCACACCATTCCTCTTTTTCTTTGCACGAAAACAGGGTAAGGGCGATTAACTTAAAAAGAATAATATTTTTAAATATTTTTTTCAATTAACTGGCTTCTAATTATTTAAAATTAATAATTCCTTTTAAAGTATAAAAAAAATGAACTCTAAAAACAGGATCTTTTTAAAAATTTCATTTTTATTGATGACATATCAAAGTTCTTTTCGATGTAAAAGAAAATCATAGATATGATACTTAAAAAATTACACCTCACACTACTACTATTTTTTATTTTTTTAAATTTTGCTTTCTCACAGACCAACACTTGGACAGGGGCTGTAGATAATAATTGGAATACTGCGGGCAATTGGAGTCTTGCAGTAGTTCCTATGGCATCTCATGACGTTATCATTCCAACAGGATTTACCGTAAACCTTAACGCTTCTGCCACAGTTAATTCTATCCAAGTTCAAGGAACTTCAACATTTAATTGGAGCAATCAATTATCTATTGCGGCGGCATCAAATTTTGGAGCCAATTCTATTATTAATTGGAGCACTAATATTTTAAATGGTGGTGGAACCCTTACTAATCAAGGAACGCTTAATCTAATAACGGGTAGTACTAAAGCTATTTTAGGAGCATCGGTACTAAATAATGAAGGTGTAATAAACTTACAAAATGGTGGAGATTTATATATCACTAGTGGAATTGTAAATAATCAAGCCACTGGAGTTATTGATATACAAGCTAGTAGCTGTGATATAAGTTACGGAAGCGCTGGTTTAAACATATTAAATAATTCAGGAATCATTAAAAGAACCAGTTCTGGCACTGCAAATATTATTGCAGAATTAAACAATGCTGGTACTATTAATGTAGAAAGTGGTGAACTGCGGTTTACAGGTTTGAATAAAAATCTTACTGGAGGCATTTACAATGTCACTACGGGAGCCTCTCTTAGCTGGAGCGGTACTGTTACTTGTTCTGGAGTGCTTACAGGTATTTTGGACGGACCTCTTAATTGGAACAATGAAGTAATAATCACTACAACAGCAACTTTTGATTTTTCTGGTACGGATGTAGTTAATTGGACAACCAATAATTTAAATGGTGGTGGAACCTTAACCAATCTAGGAATATTGAATCTAACTACCGCTTCCTCCAAAGGTATATTAGGTTTTACTACATTTAATAATGAAGGAGTTATTAACCTTCAAAATGGTGGAGATTTATACATCACTAGCGGAATTGTAAATAATCAAAATTCAGGAGTTATTGATATACAAGCAAATGCTAGTAATATTACCTATGGAAGCGTTGGTTCAAACATATTAAACAACGCTGGGATCGTTAAAAAAACAACAAGCACGGGTACTGCAGTTATAGTAGCAGAACTGAATAATACTGGAACCATTAGCGTTGAAAATGGAGACCTTACCTTTCAAGGATTAAACAAAAATTTAACAGGAGGTATTTACAATGTTTTTTCTGGAGCATCATTTAGCTGGGGCGGTCCTGTAACTTGTTCTGGCACACTTACAGGAACATTGAATGGTCCTATTAATTGGGATAATCTACTCACTGTTATATCTTCGGCTACTTTTAATTTTTCAGGGCCAGCAGGTGTTAATTGGACAGTGAATAACCTAACCGGCGGTGGAGCACTCACTAATCAAGGATTAATGAATTTAACCACCGCTGCTAGCAAAAGTATTTTAGGAAATACCATTCTAAATAATGAAGGCACTATTACTCTACAAAATGGTGGAGACATATATATAATTGACGGAACTATAAATAACCAAATGTCAGCAATCATTGATATTCAAGCTGCCGGTAGTGATATTACTTATTCTGGTGGAACTACCCACATCCTAAATAATATGGGTCTCATTCGAAGAACTACTACCACTGGAATTGCAAACATTGTAGCGGAGCTGAACAATACGGGTACTATCAGTATTGAAAATGGTGATATTCGCTTTCAAGGATTAAATAAAAATCTTACTAATGGAACATATAACGTTTTCTCTGGCTCCACGCTACAATGGAACGGTACTGTAACCTGTCTTGGTACACTTACAGGGGCTTTAAATGGACCTATTGTATGGGATAGTCCAGTAATTATTGCTGGAGCCACTACAGCTACTTTTAATTTTTCGGGGTCAACAGGTGTAAACTGGAACTCAAATAATTTAGACGGCGGTGGTACTTTAATCAATCAAAGTCCTTTAAACTTAACTTCTGGAGCAACTAAAAGTATTATAGGAAATACAACTCTAAATAATGAAGGCAGTATGACAATACAGTCAGGTGGTGACTTAAACATTAATACTGGTATCGTAAATAATCAAAGTACTGGAATTATTGATATTCAAGCTGATGCAAGTAATATTAGTTATGCTGGGGGCACACAACATATTTTGAATAATGCAGGATTGTTGACCAAAACCAGTGGAACAGGAACTGCAGTAATTTTTGTAGAAACAACAAATACAGGAATTATAGATACTGCTTCCGGAGAAATTGAATTCAATGGTGTCAATTCTTTAAACAATACAACAACTGGTATCATAAAAGGTATAGCTACAATAGATTTACCAACACCGGCAGACTTCATAAATAATGGAACATTTTCACCTGGAGCATCACCGGGAACCCTAACTGTTATTGGCGATTTTGAGTCCACCTCTTCGTCAGTATTAGATATTGAACTGAATGGCTATAATGCAGGTACCGAATACGATGTACTTGCTATCACTGGAAATGCCATCATGGAAGGAAATGTAAATATCACTATGGGGTTTGAAGGATTTATTAATGATACATTCACGGTAGCTACTACTTCGGGCACTATTACCACATGTAATCTTTTACCCCCCAACAATCCAGTTCATAATGGTATTGAATATGAATTTAGTGCCGATTGTGCTACAGCACCCAATCAATTAGTACTTACAATTACTCAAAAAACAGATATTCAACCACCTACAGTACTTACCCAAAATATTACCGTATATCTGGGTTCAGGAGGAACTGTAACAATTCTTCCATCGCAAGTTGATAATGGGTCTTTCGATAATTTCTCATTACCCGCAAATTTGGTCTTTTCTTTGGATATTACCAGCTTCAATTGTTCAAATATAGGAAACAACACTGTTTTACTCACTGTAACCGATGAAGCCGGAAATAGTGCTAGCAATATGGCAATTGTAACCGTTCTTGGAACAGATACCACTTTTGCTGGTGGTACGTGGGATAATGGAACCCCAAATGCTGGTAGTAATGCTATTATCAATGAAGCTTACACAACCTCCACCTTTGGTTCTATTGAAACTTGCACATGTGAGATTACACCAGCTGGTGATTTAACAATCAATGCCAATGAGTATCTTTTATCTGCAAATAACATTACCGTAAACGGAAGTCTTTTTATAGCCCATCAAGGAAGTATGGTACAAGAATATGATTTTGCACAGGTAATTAAAAATGGCACTATAGAAACTGAGATAGTAACTCCCAATTTGGCATCACGAGATTTTATGATTTTAGGAAGCCCTACCAATGCTGAAACTAGAAATGGAGTTTTTGCAAGTGCCTTTCTGGTGTTAGATCACAATACATTAAATTTTGTTCCAAATCCAGATGTGGCAAGCCAATTCCCCATGGCAGAAAATTTCGCAGATGACAACTATGATAATTGGGTTGATTATAATGGCTCTATTGATGTTGGTGAAGGGTATATAGTTAGACCACAGGCTGGTTACGGACAACCTGGTGGTATTTTTACTATGATTTACGAACAAGGCACTCTGAATAATGGAACTGTTACATTTCCAATTATTTACAATACACCAGGACCAACATCTGCTGATAATAGAAATGCAAGCCCCAATATACTTGCCAATCCCTATGCTTCAGCCATAGATGCAGACCTTTTCTTAACAGCCAACCCATTATTCAATGAAGTTTATTTCTGGGAGCATCTCACACCGCCTAGCCCAAATCTCCCCGGTGCAGGAAGCATGAATTTTAGCATGGAAGATATTTCTATGTATAATTTGATGGGTGGAACTGCCGCTGCATCTGATCCCACAGGAACAAATACACAACCCAATGGTGTAATCTCGACTGCACAAGGCTTTGCCATCAAAGCAACAGGAGCTGGTACCGCTATATTCAATAATACTATGCGACTAACCACAGGAAATACAACCTTACGTTCTCAAGGAGATAAAAAAAGACTTTGGTTAAAAGTAAATAATACCACTTATTCGTTACAAAATAGTTGCTTGATTGGCTTTACCGAAAATGCCACAAATGCTATTGACTCAGGATATGATAGTAATAGATTGGCTTCCATAGTTTCCATATATTCAGGAATTGAAGGTTTGGATGTTGAGTTAGGTATTCAATCTTTAGGCAATTTTAATAGCGAAATGATTATTCCTATTGGTTTCTCTACCCTTGTTGAAGAAGTAGCCTATTATAAAATTTCACTTTCTAATGTAGATAGTGATTTACTTTTAAATAATGATATTTATCTCTATGACTCCTTTGAAGATTCATTATCATTACTTAATGAGGACAGCTATTCATTTGCTAGTGGTGCAGGTAACTTCCCAAATCGTTTCAAATTATTATTTAAATCACAAAACATACTCGAAATTCGAGATTCATCTCTAAAAAATTTAACAATCTATCCCAATCCAGCAACAACAGAATTATTTATTAAGGGACTTCATGAAACTGGCAAACTAACATTAATTGATGCTTTAGGACGAAAGGTAATGTCAACAGACCTGTTTGGCAAAAGTGTTATTGAAAAAATAGAGTTTCCTCAGTTGCCTTTTGGAATTTATACTGTTTTAATTGAAACTAATAAAGATAAAGTAACAAAAAAGTTACTAATAGAATAGTATGTATATGATATGTCATTTGAATTTATAGACATATTAGAGCCTCCTAAAAAAAAGGTGAAACAACTAAAAGCAGATACTTGGAAAAAATTTGTATCCAATAAGTTTTTAGGATTAAAAAAGACTTTTAATCTTCAAGAAAGTATTTTGTAATACCAAAATTAAAAGTAAAAAGGCGATGTAATAATTACATCGCCTTTTTTGTGCGGCTGAAGGGAGTCGAACCCCCACGCCTTGCGGCACTAGATCCTAAGTCTAGCATGTCTACCAATTCCATCACAGCCGCTGAAAATCATCCTATCCTTTGGAATGGGTGGCAAATATATAAAAGATTTTAGATTTTAGATTTCAGATTTTGGATTTTTTGGGCAAATTCTGCTTATAAAATTATTTGCTAAGCGTTTTGTACCTTCGTAGCACATATTTATAGAATTTTTATGAAAAGTGCCTTACCCTATATTGAACAACACAAACAACGGTTTATTGATGAATTGATTGAATTGCTGAAAATTCCATCTATTAGTGCCGACTCTGCCTTTAAAAAAGATGTAATAAAAACTTCCGAAGCAGTAAAAGTCAGTCTTGAAAAAGCAGGCTGTGATCATGTTGAAATTTGTGAAACACCCGGATATCCCATTGTTTATGGCGAAAAAATAATTGATAAAAACCTCCCCACCGTTTTGGTCTATGGCCATTACGATGTACAACCACCGGATCCTTTGGATTTGTGGGATAGCCCTCCTTTTGAACCAATTATCAAAAAGACAGAGCTGCATCCCGAGGGGGCTCTCTTTGCCCGAGGATCTTGTGACGATAAAGGGCAGTTTTACATGCACGTAAAAGCACTGGAATACATGACCGCCACCGGACAGCTTCCTTGTAACGTAAAGTTTATGATTGAAGGTGAAGAAGAGGTAGGTAGTAAAAGTTTAGGCTGGTTTGTAGAACGAAATCAGGAAAAATTGGCAAATGATGTCATCCTCATTAGTGATACTGGAATGATTGCCAAAGACATTCCTTCCATTACTACAGGACTGCGCGGATTGAGTTATGTGGAGGTAGAAGTTACCGGCCCTAACCGAGATTTACACAGCGGTCTATACGGAGGCGCTGTGGCAAACCCAATAAATGTATTAACCAAAATGATTGCTTCGCTTCACGATGAAAACAACCATATTACCATTCCCAGATTTTACGATAAGGTTGCAGAATTAACTACCGAAGAAAGAGCCAAAATGGCCGAAGCTCCTTTCAGTAAAGAAGCGTATTGCAAAGCGCTGGATATTGAAGAAGTGTATGGTGAAAAAGGATATACCACCAATGAACGAAACTCTATTCGACCTACGTTGGATGTCAATGGAATATGGGGTGGTTATACCGGCGAAGGCGCCAAAACAGTGATTGCAAGCAAAGCGTTTGCAAAAATTAGCATGCGATTGGTCCCTAACCAAGATTGGGAGGAAATTACAGCGCTTTTCAAAACCCATTTTGAAAGTATCGCACCCAAAGGCGTTACTGTAAAAGTAAAACCACATCACGGCGGACAAGGATATGTTACCCCAATTGATAGTATAGGTTATCAAGCTGCAGAAAAAGCCTATGAAAAAACCTTCGGAAAAACACCCATACCACAACGCAGCGGTGGCAGTATCCCTATTGTTGCCCTTTTTGAGCGTGAACTGAAAAGCAAAACTATTCTTATGGGCTTCGGTCTGGATAGTGATGCCATTCACTCCCCCAATGAGCATTTCGGGATTTGGAATTATTTAAAAGGAATTGAAACCATTCCGCAGTTTTTTTATGAGTTTACCAAGATGAGCATGTAATAAAAAGGCCTTTGATTTCTCAAAGGCTTTTTTATCTAAATTTTCTTTACATAATCGGTAATGATGACTATTTGTTGTCCATCTACTTTACCTTCAATGTATGTTGAGTTTTCGTGGTCCAGTGAAATTCGTCTTACCGCAGTACCTTGTTTTGCCACCATACTAGTCCCCTTCACTTTTAAATCTTTAATAAGGACTACAGTATCTCCGGCTTCCAAAATGTTTCCATTAC
>JAGQZA010000005.1:0-2083 GCA_020435805.1 Flavobacteriaceae bacterium | reverse complement strand
CAGGTTGTACAGGCTAATATGTGATTTTCAATTCCCGAATTAGGGGAAGAAGGCACTTCATAAGATTCAAGTTTTTCAGTACTCCCACAAATTTCGCATTTGGATTCAGCTCTTTTCAATAATTCTTTTTCAATACTCATGGTTGAAATTTTATTAGGCAAAGGTAATTGAATCCTTCAAAAGTTAAAATTT
Source organism: Flavobacteriaceae bacterium (assembly GCA_020435805.1). Taxonomy (GTDB): domain Bacteria; phylum Bacteroidota; class Bacteroidia; order Flavobacteriales; family Flavobacteriaceae; genus Halomarinibacterium. The sequence continues at coordinate 1,891 of JAGQZA010000005.1, read as the reverse complement.
ATAAAAAAACTATTCTATGTTTGTAGAATTAAAAAATTATTCTACATTTGTAGAGTATTAAAAACTTTTCTATGCAGTTATCCAATGCCGAAGAACAATTGATGCAATTTCTCTGGAAACAGAAAAAAGCCTTTATGAAAGATCTTATTGATGTGTACCCAGACCCCAAACCGGCACAAACAACCATTGCTACGCTTTTAAAACGCATGCAAGACAAGGGATTTGTAGATTACGAGCAACTGGGCCGTTCTCGTAAGTACTTCCCTTTGGTAAAAAAAAGTGACTATTTTGGGAAACAGGTTAAAGGGATGATCCAAACATTTTTTAATAACGATGCTGCACAGTTTGCCTCCTTTTTTACAGAAACTACAAACCTCAGCAAAAAGGAATTGGAGGATTTAAAAAAGATTATTGAACAACAAATTGAAAAGAAATAGCTATGGAATTGTATCTATTAAAATCGGCTGCGTGTTTGCTTCTCTTTTTTGGGTTTTATAAACTTGTTTTAGAAGGTACGTCCATTCATTTATTCAAACGTTTTTATTTATTGACGGCTCTTGTAGTTTCCTTTGGCATTCCATTTATAGTTTTTACCAACTATGTGGAAGTCCCTGTTCAAGCATTTTCGCATCAAGTTAGTATTTTAAACACCGAAATGATTCCGGAAGAAACTTCGCCATTAAACAATGCAATTCCCATCATTCTATGGACCATTTACAGCTTAGGAGTGTTCTTTTTTGGAATTCGGTTTGGATTAAATATGTTTCAAATATTCAGGAGAATTAGAAAAAACCCGCTTCACAAAAACAACAACTTTATTGCTGTTTTATTGAATTTACCTACCATACCGCATACTTTTTTTCAATATATTTTTTTGAATAAGGAGAGTTTCGAAAACAAGACCATTCCACAAGAGGTTATCTGGCACGAAGAAACACATGCAAGAGAGCTACATAGCCTCGACATTGTTTTAATCGAATTTTTACACGTGGTATTTTGGTTTAACCCTTTGCTCTATTTTTTCAAAAAAACCATGAAATTAAATCATGAATTCTTAGCCGATCAATCGGTTCTACAGAAAGGAATTAATACAACAACTTATCAAAAAATTTTACTGGCATTCTCATCAAATGCTCATGTACCTGCACTGGCACATGCTATTAACTATTCATTCATCAAAAAACGTTTTACAGTTATGAAAACACAAACATCTAAAAAAGCCATTTGGCTTAAAACCTTGCTAATCTTACCATTATTGGTCGTTTCGCTTTACAGTTTTAGTACTAAAAAAACACTTGAAATTTTTAAAGAAAGTACCATTGCAGGTATTACCAAAGAAGCACCAATTACAATAAAAATTTCGGGAAATAAAGTTTCTATAAATGGTAAAGAAAGCTCTATAGTGAAGTTTGCAAAGGATCTTGACGCTATTACAAAAAATTGGAAGAAAAAAGACTTTAGTGAAATGCCTTTAGATATTATTATTGATAATCCCGAAAAAGGCTTTATAGCGAAATTAGAAACTGAGTATAAAAAATCGCAATTATATAAAAATAGCCCCAACAAGGAAAGTTTAGTACCACCACCTCCACCAAAGCCTAACAGTAATAATGTATTCATTGAAAAAGAGATAGAAGAAATTGAAACGCCATCTCCCAACATAGAAGAAGAAATTGAATTTTACAACGAATTTCTTGGGCCCAATACACCTCCACCACCACCGGCACCAGATGCTCCTCCTGCCCTCAATGTTGTGGAAACACCGGCACTAAATGATGTTATTCCAGTCCCAGACCCTGTGGAACCACCGCCGGCTCCAAATACTCTGGATTTTGTTATCAAAATGGCCAAAAAAGGGGCCACCTTTTATCTTGACGGTTCAAAAATTTCA
>JAGQZA010000059.1 GCA_020435805.1 Flavobacteriaceae bacterium | reverse complement strand
ATGGCTTTTGGTAATATAAGGCGAGTAAATGGTGAAAGTCGGTTTTTGAAGTGCTTTTGCAATATGGACACTGCCGCCTTCATTGGAAATGAGCATATCGCATTGGTTCATTAATTGTATAAATCCGCGAATGGAATCTTCATAAATAGCTAACTGAATTTGCTCTTTATGGCGACACATTTCATAAATACTTTCTGCCTCCTTTTTTTGATGTGGTGCATAGTTAAATAAGAGCGTTGCTTGATAATTTTCAGCAATAAAATCGATAAGTTGAGCGGTATAATCATACGGAAGCGATTTGTTGGGTGTACTTCCCAAAACACCCAGCATAATCACCGGTTTTTGAAGCTCGTTAAGCTTGCGGTACTGTTTTTCTTCTTCGGTGAGAAAAATGTGATACATCGGGTCGGGATCCTTCATGCCAAACGCTGTTGAGAGTAAATTCATGCGGTCTTCGAGTGCCTTTCCGCAGGGGAGGTTGGTGTGTTCTAAAAATTCAATTTCGTGAGTATAGTATCTGAATTTCAGTTTTTTACCTTTTCGTTTAAATCCTACTCTTTTTGGTGCTTTTGAAAAAAGACAGATCATCCTACTCTGAAATTTGGAATAGGGGTCAATAATAATATCGTAACGCTCTTTTTTTATCTGCTGAATTGTTTTCAGAAGCACAGGAAGCTTTTTCAATTCCTTATCCTTTGCTAGAATTATGCTGTCAATATTTGGGTTATTTTCAAGCACTCCCGCAGTGTAATCATACACAAAATAGGTAATATGGCATTCCGTAAAATGCTTTTTAAGGTTGTTGGCCAGCACCGAAGCAATAAGCACATCGCCAATTCTTTTATTTTGTATAACGAGAATTTTGTTCATATCCTTTACCTTCGCAAAGTATCTCTTTTTTTGAAGTTTTTAAAATGAATTTTACTACCGTCTAAAAGAAAATGAAGGAAACCTTTATAGTTCATAGCCAGTTTTTAAAACATAGTGATGCGCTAAAACAATGGATAAACCGCTTTGAAGCTGAAGGGGAAGTAGTGGTTAAGAGTGACCGAAATATAATTAAAAAGAAGGAGATTAAAGGCGTTTATGTGAATGCCAAAAAGTTTAAAACACCTTCTTTTTTTCAAAGTTGGGTGTATCAATACCTTCGGAAAGGAAAAGCACGTCGCTCTTTTGAATATGCTTCAAAACTAATGGATTTAGGGATTAAAACGCCTGCTCCGGTAGCGTATTTTGAGCGATTTTCCTTCGGATTAAAAGAAAGTTATTATTTCAGTTTGCACGTGGATTACGACTTCGATTTTAGGGTATTAAACCATAATCCCAAATGGCCTCACCGAATAGAAATCTTAGAGCAAATGGCGGCATTTACCTTTCAATTGCACGAACGGAATATTCATTTTATGGATCATTCCCCGGGAAATACCCTGATAATTGAAAAGGAAAAAGGACTGTACGATTTTTATTTAATCGATTTAAACAGAATTCGTTTTGAAAAGATGAGTTTTCATCAGCGGATGAAAAACTTCCGCCGATTATGGCTTTCCAAAACCATGATCAATATTATGGCGCCTGTCTATGCCAAAGTCTATGGTAAACCCGAAACAGAAACCCATCAATTAATGACTTACTACAGCCGGAAGTTTCAACGGAAAGTGAATTCAAAAAAAGTGAGAAAAAGGAAAAGAAAGTAGGCAGGAGGCGGGAAGTAGTAAGCAGCTACTTTTAAAGGCTTTTTAATATTTTTTGAAAATCTAACGGGTTATTATTTGTTACTGTTATGGAAAAAGTATCAAATTCTGTAGTAGTTATGATATATTGAGTTTGAAATAGTATATTTTCTTGAAAAATACGTTTGTAGGCAACTTTAATAGACTGATTTCCATTAATTGTTAAAAACTTTGATTCTAACCTTTCAAAAGAATACCCATTGGCTTCTTGCTGTTTAAAAAAATTTGTCTCTAATAGATGAACATAGTCGTTAACATACTCCCTTTTTAATGGAAAATATTGAGCAGGAATAAACCAAATTGAATTTTTTTTATCCAATGAATCAACATATAAAACCGCTACCTTTTTAGTTTCTCTTTCTGCTTCAACCGCCATTTTGTAATATAATTTATCTAACGAATTTAATTCTGGATTTTGCCGTAACATTTCTCCAAGTTCATTTAAATTGACTTTGGTATAATTTGAAGGGACGTAAACTTTTTTATTTAGGAAATTAATAGGTTGTAAAGAGTACCCTTTAAAATACTCTTCAGTTTTTACTTTTTTTACATTGTTATAATCACAAGAAAAATAAAATGAAGCAATAAACAGTAAAAGAAATGTTGTTGTTTTTCTATTCATTATGATACAATAATACTGAGTACTGCCACTGCCAACTGCTTACTAATTACACCGCCACATCATACTCACGCAACGCATCGTTTAGCGATGTTTTTTTATCGGTGGTTTCTTTACGTTTTCCAATAATCAAAGCACAAGGCACTTGATATTCCCCTGCGGGAAATTTTTTGGTATAACTCCCCGGGATCACCACCGAGCGTGCAGGCACGTAGCCTTTCATCTCAACAGGGGTATTTCCCGTAACATCTATAATTTTGGTAGAAGCAGTCAACACTACATTGGCGCCCAAGACCGCTTCTTTTTCCACTCGTACACCTTCCACCACTATACAACGCGAACCAATAAAGGCATTGTCTTCAATAATTACGGGGGCAGCTTGTAAGGGCTCTAACACACCGCCAATACCCACACCGCCGCTGAGGTGTACATTTTTACCAATCTGCGCACAGCTTCCTACCGTGGCCCAAGTATCTACCATAGTTCCTTCATCCACATAAGCTCCAATATTTACATAGCTGGGCATCATAATTACTCCTTTCGAAATATAGGCGCCATGACGTGCCACTGCGTGAGGAACAACACGTATTCCTTTGGCTTCATAACCACGTTTCAACGGAATTTTATCGTGATATTCAAAAATACCCACTTCGTGTGTTTCCATTTTCTGAATTGGGAAATACAACACCACTCCTTTTTTAACCCATTCGTTTACCTGCCAGCCGTTAGCGGTAGGCTCGGCACACCGCAAAGTACCTTCATCGCACAGTTTTACTACTTCTCTAATGGCAGCGATGGTTTCTGGATTTTGAAGGAGAGAACGGTCTTCCCAAGCATTTTCGATAAGTTGTTGAAGCTGTGTCATATTAATAATTAATTTTTACAAAGATAACCTACCGTATTTTATTACTTGCAGTTTTTGGTTTACTATTTCTGAATATCCTATTTTTGCACCCTGTATGGGAAGAATCATGGCTTTAGATTATGGTACAAAACGTACCGGAATTGCCGTAACGGATGAGTTACAACTCATTGCTTCAGGTTTAACTACGGTAGAAACAAAGGAACTTTTTCCGTTTTTAAAACAGTATTTCAATTCAGAAAAAGTGGAATTGGTGTTAGTGGGAGAACCCAAACAAAAAGATGGAAGTCATTCGGCTATAGAAAATGAAATTCAGCAATTTTTAAAAAAATTTACTGAAACATTTCCCACACTTTCTGTACTAAGAAGAGACGAACGTTTTACCAGTAAAATGGCTTTTCAGACTATGATAGACAGTGGATTAAAGAAGAAACAGCGTCAAAACAAAGCATTAGTGGATGAAATTAGTGCTACCATTATTTTGCAAGATTATTTATCAAGGAATAAGGTTTAATGTTAAATGAATAATGGAAACAAATAGTTTAAAGAAAAGAGATTTAAAGATACGTTCAAAATTGTTTGCTCAAGATTGTGTTAAATTGGCACTCTTACTTCCTAAAAATGATATTGGAAATCATATACGTAAACAGCTTATTCGCAGTAGTACCTCGGTCGCTGCAAACTACAGAGCTGCTTCGTTAGGACAAACAAAAAAAAGTTTTATTGCAAAAATGAGTATTGTTATTGAAGAAGCAGATGAGTGTACTTTTTGGATAGAATTTTTACAAGACGAGAATGTACTGAAAAATATAGAATACATTTCAGTTTTAAAAGAAGCGAAAGAACTCACGGCCATTTTTATAGCTTCTAGAAAAACTGCTGAAAAAACAAATAAAAGAAACAATTAGACACTATTCATTATACATTTAACATTTAAAATGATATATCCTATTATCGCTTACGGAGATCCGGTTTTAAGACAAAAAGGAAAAGAAATTGATAAAGCGTATCCTAAGTTGGATGTCCTGCTTAAAGATATGTTTGAAACCATGTATGCTTCCTCGGGTATTGGTTTGGCAGCTCCACAAATTGGCTTACCCATTCGGCTATTTATTGTGGATGCATCTCCCTTTGAAGATGATGAAGAGTTAACAGAACAAGAAAGAAACTTTTTAAAGGATTTTAAGCGTGTATTTATCAACGCCAAAATGGTAGAAGAAACCGGTGACGAGTGGGTTTTTAACGAGGGCTGTTTAAGTATTCCAGATGTGCGTGAGGACGTTTTCAGAAAAGATACTATAACCATTGAATATTTTGACGAAACCTTTACAAAAAAAACCGAGACCATTAATGGTATCGCTGCTCGTATTATTCAGCATGAGTACGACCATATTGAAGGAATTTTGTTTACCGATAAACTTTCGGCACTAAAAAAGCGTTTATTGAAGAGTAAATTGGCAAATATTTCAAAAGGAAATGTAAAAGTAGATTACCGAATGAAATTTCCGCTTGCTAAAAAGAAGCGTTAAACATTTGGAAAATTACAGATAACCAAAGATATTTGCCCGCTTAAAATTGAAACGTATTTATGAGCTTAGAAAAAATCTTATCCATTTCCGGAAAACCCGGTTTATTTGAATTGAAAACCCAAACCCGTACCGGAATTTTAGCCGAATCACTCCTTGACGGGAAAAAAGTTACCGTAAGTGCCCGCCAAAATGTAAGTCTTCTTTCTGAAATTGCCATCTACACTCTTTCTGAAGAAGTTCCTTTACGCGAAGTTTTCAAAAAAATTGCCGAAAAAGAAAAAGGGGGAGAGGCGATTAGCCATAAAGCTTCTAAAGACGAATTGGAGGAATATTTCTTTAACGTGTTGCCCGATTATGATGAAGACCGTGTCTATGCCAGCGATATTAAAAAAGTGGTGCAATGGTATAACCTTCTGAAAAAACACGGTATTACCGATTTTTCTGAAAGTAAAGAAGCATCTTCCGAAGAAGAATAAGTTCATAACTTTTCAATAAAATAAAAAGTAAAAATCTTCACCTGTGTGAAGATTTTTTAGTTTTAGGGGTATGAATTCCAGAGAAAAACAATTAGAAGCTTTTAACCGTTTACTCACCATTATGGACGAGTTACGCGCACAATGCCCTTGGGACAAAAAGCAAACCATGCTAACCCTTCGGCATCTTACTATTGAAGAAACCTACGAGTTGGGGGATGCCATTTTGGAGAATGATTTAAACGAAGTAAAAAAAGAATTGGGAGACCTATTGTTGCACATTGTTTTTTATGCCAAAATAGGAAGTGAAACGAACAATTTTGATATTGCCGATGTGGCCAACGACATTTGTGAAAAACTCATCTCTCGTCACCCGCATATTTATGGCAACGTAACGGTTGCCAATGAAGAGGAAGTAAAACAAAACTGGGAAAATTTAAAACTAAAAGAAGGAAAAAAAAGTGTGTTGGAAGGAGTTCCAAAATCACTTCCGGCTTTGGTAAAAGCCAATCGAATTCAAGATAAAGTGGCAGGAGTAGGTTTTGATTGGGAAGAACCCCGACAAGTATTTGAAAAGCTTAAAGAAGAACTGGAGGAGTTGCAACATGAAGTGAAAGAGGGTGACAAAGAAAAAATAGAACAGGAGTTTGGGGATGTACTTTTCTCCATGATTAACTACGCAAGATTTTTAAAAGTAGATCCTGAAAATGCCTTGGAGCGCACCAATAAAAAATTTATGAAACGGTTTCAATACCTGGAATCTAAAGCCAAAGAAATAGGAAAAACCCTGAAAGAAATGACCCTTACCGAAATGGATGTGTTTTGGGAGGAAGCAAAAAAAATCTGAGTTTTTAACTCAGATTTTTTTTAATCACTTTTAAAATTCCGAAGGGTTTTTAGTTTTTCCTTCCAAGTACCCAATTCTTCTTTCTGTTTTTTGATGTTTTTATGCACCTCTTTTACCAAAGGATTGTTTTCATCTACATGCTGGAAGAACCCTAAATTATTTTCCAATTGAAGAATTTCACTTCTTATTTCAGAGATTTTTTTGGAGATAAAAAATTCTTCATTTTGTAGTTTACGCTCATCTTCTTGTGAAGCTATGGCATTCAATTTATTTTCAAAACGAATCATTTCTACTTCCTGTTTGTTCAGTTTCAGTTTTGCAAAATGGCTGTCCAGTAGTTTATTAAAATTTTGGTCAATGCCCTTTTTATTGAATGGAACACGCCCAATGTTTTTCCATTGGTTAATTTTTTCTCTCAATGCCGAAAGATCTTCGTCATTTTTCCCTGTTAATGTAAAGGCTTCCACTTGCTTTAAGAGTGTTTCCTTTTTCTCAAGATTTGCCAGCTCTTCTTCGTTTGCCTTATTTTTACTGGCGTGAAGCCTGTTAAAGTAATAATTACATGCGTTTTTGAATTGCTTCCAAATTTTATCACTGTCTTTTTTGGGAACATGACCAATTTGTTTCCAATCCAACTGAATTTTCTTCATCAACGGCGTTACTGCTTCAAAATCGTTACCGTCTTTGTTTTCTTCGGCTATTTTTATTAATTCCAGCTTTTTCGAAAGATTTTCGTACTGCTCTTTTTTCTGATTTTTATAAAAATCATTTTTACTGTGATTAAAGGCTCGTGTAGCATTTTTAAAAGCCGCCCAGCTTTCTTTGTTTTTATCTTTAGGCACTTTGCCTGTTTCAAAATAGGAGTCTCTTAATTCTTGGACTGCTTTCATGGCTTGTTGCCAAGCTTTGTGGTTAGCCTTTGTATTTTGGGTTATTTCTTCAATTTTTTGAATAAGCTCTTTTTTTAACTCATGGTTTTTTTCGAACTCGGCTTCCAATTCCTGCAAATGCGCTAGGCGCTTATCATGGATAACTTTTGTGGCGGCACTAAATTTGTCCCAAACTTCATCACGATATTCTTTAGCCACCGGGCCAATATCCTCTTTCCACATTTTGTGGAGCATTTGTAACTCTCTAAAGGCTTTACTTAAATCTTCCTCCTGAGCCAATTCTTCGGCACGACCAATGACTTTTAATTTTTGTTCGAGGTTATGTTTAAAATCAAGATCTCGAAACTCTCTATTTAGATGTAAAAAATCGTAAAAATTTTCAACGTGATGGTGGTAGGTATTCCAAACGGTGTTGTATTTATCCCGCGGAATAGCTCCGGAAACATGCCATTTTTCCTGAATTTCCTTAAAGTGCTTATAGGTGGTGTTAATGTTTTCCTCAATATTTAAAAGCCCTTTAAGCTCTTCAATAAGCTCCAGCCTTTTAGAAAGATTTTCTTGTAAATCCCGCTTTAAATTTTTGTAGTAGTTGTTTCGCTTTTCTTTATAGTCGAAATAGAGTGAATTAAATTCTTTCTTTAGAGGCGTGGTATATTGAAAGTCTATAATATTTCCACCTTCGGCCAAAAACTCCTCCTTTTTTTCCTCCATATCGTCATTAAATTTTGCGTTGAATTCGGTTTTAATTTCCTCAACGGCATTTTTAATAGATTGAATGGGTTTGTCTTTCAGTAGCTTTTGGAATGCAGCTATTAATTCTTTTTTCGATAATGCGTGGTAATCAACGGCTTCGTCTTCCGTGTCTTCCTCATGTTCCTCGTCTAAATCGTCAACATCCTCTTCTTCAGCAGTAGGATCGTCTTCTTGATGTGTCGGGGAGAGTTTTTCTTCAGAGACAATATCCCCTTCTGTTACAGTTTCTGTCTTTTCACTATTTTCTGAAAGGACCTTTTCTGTCTCCTCTTGAGGGGTTTCTTCCGAAGTTTTTTTAATAGTTTCCTCTGAAGCGTTTCTTTCTTCTAAATTTTTGTCTGACATTTTTTTCAATGTTTAGGGTCTAACCATTTATTTATGGGGGAAAGATACTAACAACTGCCAACACTGCAAAGGAAGTGAAGCGTTTTTGGGTTTTTTTATGATTTCCAGATAGCCCACGATTTACTGGCTTGGTGTTCCAGCATGGCAAGTCCGTTACAAACTTTCGCTCCGGCGGCAAATCCTCTTTTAAGGAATTCGGTTTGGGGAGGATTGTAAATAAGGTCGTATAAAAGATGTTGCTTTGTTAGTAAGTGATAGGGAATTTGCGGAAAGGCTTCTACCTTAGGAAAGGTTCCCAAAGGGGTACAGTTAATAATGACACAGTGATTTTCAATAATATCTTGATTAATTTCTTGATAGGTTATGGTTTCAGACGACTTATCCCGTGAAACAATACAGTATTCAAATTGAAAGGCGTCTAGCACATATTTTATGGCTTTAGAAGCGCCTCCTGTACCTAAAATTAATGCTGTTTTTTGCTCAAAGGGGATGTAGGGTTCTAATGATTTTGCAAAACCGAAATGGTCTGTATTGTACCCTACAAGTTCTCCACTTTTAGTCACTTTTACAGTATTTACGGCACCAATTTTTTGTGCTTCGCTATCAAGTTTGTCTAAAAAGGGAATAATACTTTCTTTATAAGGAATAGTAACATTGAATCCTTTTAATTTTTCTGTTGCGTTCAGTATTTTGGGTAGTTCCTCAATACTATCTATATCAAAGTTTTCGTAGGTATCGTTGCTTTTTTCTACTTCAAACTTACGTGTAAAATATCCCTTTGAAAAAGAATACGAAATATTTTTACCTAACAGCCCGTATGTTGCCATTCTTTTTTTGTGCTTTATTGTATCGTTCTAGACTTACTACAATAACAATTCCTATAAAGATAAAGAAAACCGCCCAAAAGGTTTCTAAAGAAAATTCGGACGGAATATACCTGTCAAAATCTTTAATAATTTCACGGCCTTCAGCATCAATTTTAATATTTCCTAAGGCATCTGTTTCAAACTCTTTATTTTTCCAAGGCCAAACAACCCCCAAAGAACCCCCAATAAAACCTATAATAACGGCATTGGTGGCTTTTTTGAAATGTTTTAAAACATAAGCCAAAAGATGTGATAAGGACACCAATCCTGCCAGAGAGCCTAATGAAAAAACCAGTAAAATTTTTAGTAATTCTATGCGTTCGGTATTATCTACAAAACTAAAATCCCATCGAAAAACATCGGTAATGGTATAAAATAGGGCATTGACAGAATCTACCAATAAGAGCACATAGTTTCCTATAAGTATTAAAATGAAAGATCCTGAAAGTCCGGGGAGGGTCATTCCTGAGACACTAATCATTCCGCAGAAAAAAACAAACAGCAGGTTGGTGTTTTCTTTGGCAGGTTCCAAAAAGCTAATAGCAATTCCCGCGCTAATCCCTGCAAGAACATACGCCAGATATTTTCGGTTCCAAGAGCCAAAGTCTTTTGAAATATAGTAGATGGAGCCTATAATCATTCCAAAGAATGAGCTCCATACGTAGAGTTCGTAATGGACGATTAAATAATCCAGTATTTTTGAAACACTGAAATAACTAATGACCATACCCAAAATCAAAAGTCCCAAAAACCGACCGTTGATGTATTGAAAAAAGCTCTTGAACCTACCATTTAAAAGCAAAGCAAAGGCTTTTCTGTTTACTTTTTGAAGCGAATAAATAAACTCTTCATAAAATCCGGCAACATAAGCTACAATACCTCCCGAGACCCCCGGCACTTTATTGGCAGCACCCATAGCCAAACCTTTTAGGACCAGCCATAGTCTGTCACTTAGATTTCGTGTGCTGCTCATATTTTTTCCTTTTTATGATGAGCCAATTTTTCCAGCAGGAAAATGGTTAAAAAACCAATAATAACAAATAGGGCTGCCCATAGTAGTTGTGGGTCTAAAGCAGCATTAATTTCGGAATACTGAAAGGGGCCAATACTCTTTTCCACAGCCGTTTTATAAGATTCAAAATCTTGTGTGTTTTGTTGAAAGACCGAAAGGGTGCCAAGTGCCGAAACCTCAGAAAAAGGAACAATTTCCCCCAGTTCTTTGGAATAGACCGAAACGGTTTGCTTCCATGGCCAAATTTTATTTAACGATCCTACAATAAATCCGGTAAGCAAGGCCAGTGTAGTATTTTCATAATGCTTAAAAAGCCACTTGAGTACATGGCTGAAACTTAAAATTCCAACTAAAGCGCCTCCGGCAAATAGAGCGACACGTTTTAAATCAAAATCATGCAAAGCATCACTCAGAGTTTTATATGCTCCTAAAATCACTAAAATAAAAGAACCTGAAATGCCCGGTAAAATCATGGCGCAAATGGCTAAAGCCCCAGCAAAAAACAGAAAGTAAGCATTTTCATTGGTTCCCAAAGAGGGTAGGGTGGTAATATAATAGGCAATGGCAGTTCCTAAAAGAAGATTTACCATGGTAGAAATTTGCCATTTTTTTATTTGCCTTCCCACATAGATAATACTCGCTATAATAAGCCCAAAAAAGAAGGACCAAATAAGTACAGGGTGATATTCAATAAGGTATTTTGCCAAACGCATGAAAGAGACAAAACTGATGAGAATTCCTGAGAGCAGCGCTACTAAAAAATTGGCATTGGCTTTTTTCCAGAATGCTTTCAACCCTTCCTTCTTAAGTGTTTTAAATAAAGAGAGATTAATGTTGCTAATGGTAGTTACCAATTCTTCATAAATTCCCGAAATAAAGGCAATGGTACCTCCGGAAACACCGGGAACGGCATCGGCAGCTCCCATGGCAATTCCTTTTAAGGTAATCAGAAAATATTGAGAAAAATTTCGGGAATGCATATTGATGGAATTCAGATTCCCAAAATTAAGAATTTAAACCGAAGGTTTTTGGTGATTTTCAATTAATTGTTTCACACTTTTGGTATGAAATACAGAGGGGAATAGTTCTTCAATAATTAATGCATACTCTTCATCCAAATCTAAAGCGTTTTTTAAATGAAAAACCCCTTTATTGGGTTCCATAACAGTATAGAATAATCCAGCCAAACGATATTCAATTTCAGCATTTTCGGGATAAAATTCTTTGGCTTGGAACAAATTATTGATGGCAGCATCATATTCACCCAATTTCAGTAATATATCCGACCGTGAAAGCCATGTATCCATTTCATAATTGCCTAATTCTATGGTTCTTCGGTAGCCGTGTTCTGCTTCTTCAAACAACTGTAATTGTTTGTTGATTTTTGCGTACCGCTGCCAATAAAGCACATTTTCATTGTCAATATTGAGTGCTTTTTCTATGTAGTATAGTGCCTTTTGAAAGTTTCGTTTTCTGAAATAAAAATCGGTAATAGCAATCCAAGCTTTATCCAAAAGAGCATCTTCTTCAATACATTTAGTATAAAACTGAAGTGCCATTTCGGTATTGTTCATTTTTTCATAACACTTGCCAATGCGTAATAGTGCAAAAGAAGTTGGGTCATCCAGACTTAATGTAATGGTATAGCTTTCTATGGCTCTTTCAAACTCTTTCAGTTTTTCGAGTGTTTTTCCCTTTTCAAGATAAGCACCTATAAATCTGTCGTCACTAATAATGGCAAAATCGAAAGCCGCCAGTGCTTTTTTATATTCTTTTAAAGCATAATATTGTTTCCCTACTTGGTGCCAAGCCACTTCGCAATACGGATTTTTATTCAAAAAATCGTTGAGGTAATCGATGGCCTCTTCGTTTTGGTCCAAAAATTCAAAGCAATAGATAATATTGTACAATGCTGAATAATCTTCTTCATCTTGTTCTAGACATTTCATGAAGTAGTATTTGGCATTTTCATAATCCTCAATAAAAAGGTATTCCATACCCAATAAGGAAAGCACATCACATTCATCTTCGGTGATTTCCAATGCTTTTTCAAGTAGTTTTATAGCATTTTGATGGTCGTCCCTTCTTGAAAAAATATTTGCTTTCTGAATGTAAATTTCTTCATTAGATTGCTCTAAAAGGTAGAGTTCATCTAACAGTTGCTCTGCAATTTCCAACTTGTTCTCAAAAATATACATCTCCACTCTAAAGAGTTTCAAGTTGGTAGAAGTAGGATGTTGTTCCAAACCCAGTTTTGTCGCTTTTTTGGCAAGCGCAATCTTTCCGTTTTCGAGGTAATAATGGATGATTTCTTCAAACTCTTCAGAGTCGAAAAAATACACATCATTCGTTTTTAACATGGACTCGAAACGGGTAAGTGAGAAGTTGTTATGCTCGTTAGGGCTTAATTG